>VBHW01000147.1 GCA_005881055.1 Chloroflexota bacterium | reverse complement strand
GGGTTCGCGATGAAGTCCGGGCCGTCCCGCTCGGTCTGGTAGAAGAACAAGGAATTCGCGAGCGCGCTCCCGTAGACGGCCTGGCCGGTGCCGATCGCGAAGACCGGCGAGGTCGCACTCACGGGGCCGCTCACGGCGATCGTGTAGCCGCTGCCCGCGGTCGTCACCGCGCCGAAGTCGATCGGGTGGACGAACCCGTACGTCCCGCTCCACGCGCCGAGGCTTGCGCCGACGCTGCCCGTCAGCACGGTCCTCGAGCCCGAGCGGACGACGAACGAGGCGCCGGTCGCGTTCACGCTGGACATGAGGTACGCGCGCTTCGACGCGTTGGACGGATAGCCGACCTGGTTGACCCGAACCTGCCCAACGGCCGGCGGCGTGGGGGCCGCAAGCGCCGGAGCCGAGGTCGCGAGCAGGCCGCCCGCCACGGCGGCGGCGACGGTCAGGGCAGCTGCGCGTCGTCGGAGGCCGAACGTGCTCGACATGGCGTGGGCTCCTCCCGGCTCATGACCGCCAGCCACGGCGGGGCGCGCTGGCGTCGGCGAGCGGGTCGTTGTCGCCGACGGAGGGGCACACGTGCGTCGGGCTGCCCGCGAAGGGTCGAGCGACGATGGTAGTCGCGTTCCTGCAGGGCCGCCAGTGCTACGGTACCGGCGTGGGTGAGGACACGATGACGCCGAACGAGACGGTGACCTCGCCGAGCGATCGCCTCCGGCCGCTCATGCGCGTGCGACAGGTGCGCGACCACACTGACGAGCCGGTGTCCGTCGCCGAGCTCGACGCGATCGCCGACGTCGCCCGCTGGTCGGGCAGCAGCCGGAACAGCCAGCCGTGGCGGTTCATCGTCATCCGTGAGGAGCGCACCCTGCGGGCCATCGGGGATGCTGGCATGCCCCAGACCCGCTCGTTCCATACGGCCACGGCCGGGATCGCGATCGTCATGCCGAGCGATCCGGCACACGGCGTCGGCGACGCGTACGACGAGGGCCGCGCGGCCGAGCGCATCCTCATCGCGGCATCCCTCCTCGGGCTCGGCGCGGCGATCAGCTGGATCCGGAGCGATGTCCGGGCGGCGATCGCGGAGCTCCTGGCACTGCCGTCGGATCAGTACGTACGGACAGTCGTCGCTCTCGGCCACCCGACGGCCGCCGGGCAGCAGCCCAAGGCGGCGCCTGGCACGGCGCGCCTCCCGCGTGAGGAGGTCGTCTTCGAGGAGCTCTGGCCGGCTCGCTGAGGCTGGCTCGCTGGCTCAGCGGCCCTCAGCTCAGCCGCCCTCGGGCTCAGCCGTCCTCGGGCTCAGCCGTCCTCGGGCGTGGCGCGGTCCTCGATCTCCCACGCGTGGTCGAGCGCATGCCATGCCGTCCGCCGGACGGTGTAGCGCGGGAGCCAGGGCCTTTTGACGGCGGTCGGTTCGGCGATCGGGCGGTCGTGCACTCGGGCCTCGAGCGTCTCGAGGATCGCGTGTCGGACGGGCTCGAGATCGGTCCCGAGATCGATCCCCTTGGGCGGCCTCGCGCCGAGCGCGTGGAGGTAGCCGGCGTCCGACTCGCCGACGTGCCCGACGATCTTCGGGATATCACGCCCGCCGCCGCGTGGTCCCTTCCGGAGCTCGACGCCCTCGGCTGCCGCGACCGCGGCGTCGAACGCCGTCCAGCAGGCACGGAGGATCATGCTCAGCCGCTCGAGGTCGACGTCGTCGACCGGCTCCTCGTCGGCCGCGATGACGCTCGACGGCACGCCAAAGTCGGTCCCCGAGCCGCCGGCCACGCGCTCGTCGACCCGGAAGGCCTTCGGGTCTGACGGGAGGTCGAACGGCACGCTGGCGGACACCACCGCGGCGTAGCGCCGCCCATAGGCCTGCAGGGCCTCGATCGCATCGTCCTCGCTCCGCGCGCTCCGACTCCAGCCCGGCCAGTCGATCGCGGTCGCGAAGACGCGTTTCGGCCCGGTCTCGATCGCAACGCGGACGCGGCGGTCCATCCGCAGTTTCTAGCGCACCCGATCGAGCGCGTCCAGCCGAGACGGCCAGCCGACCGGAAACGAAGGAGCCGCCGGGCGCTGCAGGCGGCTCCATTGCTCCGTCCCTGGACCCGGGCTCGTCAGGGGCGACCCGCCGCGATGGCGGCGCCGAGACCGTTGACCACCGCGTCGCGTGATGCGACGGGTGGCAGCCCGTATTGCTGCTCGATCGTGCGCATGATCGACGTCGTGTCGTAGACCGTGTGGTCCACTGCTGACTTCGTCAGGCTCCGACCGATGACGATCGCCGGGATGCGCGTCCCGGGGCCGAACAGGTCGTGGGCGCCGGCGGTGCCCATGCCGGGCGGCGAGACATGGTCCCACTGCCCGCCGAACTCGTCGTACGTCACGACGATGAGCGTGTTGCCGGCCTGCGGACCGTTCTCGATGGCTTGGATGAGGTCGACGAGGTGGTCGCTTCCGTTCGGTTCGCTCGCGTAGCCGGGGTGCTCGTTCTCGACGCCGACCGGCTTGACGAAGCTCACCTGCGGCAGGCTCCCCGCCGCGACGGCGTGGAGGAAGTCCTGCTCGTCCTGGAGGTGGGAGCGACCCGGCGCGCCCGGGATGTAGCGGGCGTAGTAGGCCAGCGGCTGATGGTGCTGCTGGAAGGACTTGTCCGGGCAGTACGGATAGCCGCCCGGGTTGCCGGCTCCGTCGGCCGTCGCCGGCGCCGAGTTCGGATCGCCGCACGTCGGTCCGTTGCCGTTCGTCCAGCCGCGTCCGCCCACGTTGCCAGCGGCGTTGTCCCAGCCACCGGCGTAGTAGGCCCAGTTGACCCCCGCATCGCTCAGCGTGTCGCCGATGGTCATCGGCGTCGTCGTGTCGTCGATGACGGGCATCTTCGCCGCGAACGCGCCGGTCGGCTGGTACCACGGCAGGACCGTGTTCACGGAGTAGTCGCCGCACGCCAGCCCGGGACGTGTCGTCGGGAGGCCACACGCCTGGGTGACGTTGCCGTCGACGGTTGCGAACGTGCTGCGATAGAGCGGGAAGTTGTTCCGGGCGAAGCCCGCCGTGTCGAGCACCGCGTGCGTGCCGCCGGGGAACAGCGGCGCCGACGCGGCGACGAAGTACTGGTGGTTGAGGTACGAGCCCCCGAACGCGGCCTGGAAGAAGTGGTCGAGGAGGACGTACTTCGGCGCGCCGTTCGCGTGGAGGTACTCGTAGATCGGCAGCTTCGTCGTGTCGTAGTAGCCCATCGTCGTGCCGTTCGCGTCGCTGCCGGTGATGTACCGGTTCTGCTCGCCGCCGTTGAGCTGGTACTGCTCGTGGTAGAAGCGATGGACGAGGTCACGCGTGCAGCCGCCGGGGAGGCCCTGTCCGTTGAGGATCCCGTTCGGGAAGCTGAACAGGTGATCCCGGTCCGGACAGGTCGTCGCGGTCGCCGGGATGTACGTGTCGATGTTGAACGGCGCGTTCGCGAAGTGGCTCGAGTACGTCACGACCGTCCCGTCGCCGAGCGTGACCGACTCGGGGCCGCACGTGACCGTCAGCGGGCTGGGCGCCGTGAGGTTGACGTCGAGCTGGCGTAGGCAGGAGTAGGTCGAGCCGTCCTGCGCGATCTGGAGGGTGTGGGCGGCATCGGCGTCGGACCGCCCGACGACGTGCTGGCCGCTCACCGGGCCCCAGTTCCCGTAGAGGTTGTCGAAGCTGTGGTTCTCCTCGTAGATGACGACGAGCTGCTTGAAGTGGCCCAGCGGGGCGTCCTTCGGCGCAGCCGATACCTGCAATGGGGCGAGTCCAAGGGCAAGGAGGGACAGCGCCACGAGGCCGAGCCTCGCCGCGCGCCTCGAACGACGTCTCACGGCTCCTCCTCCGTCTCCGTCGAGTTAGGGCGCCCAGCCTAATCCTTGCTCACCAGAGCGCACAAGATCGGTCCCGAACCTCACACCCATCGATGTGGTGCCCCAACGCACCGGTAGTCAGCTTCGGTGCCTGCCCGCGGCCCGGAGTACGAGCAGGGCGCCGAGCGTCACCGGCTCGGGCTGTCCCGGGCGGGCCCAGTCGGCGACGTCGACGAGCGACGTGCTGCCCGGCCGCCGGAAGTGGACGCCGTCGGCCGCCCAGGTGCCATCCGCTTGGCGCTTCGACTCGAGGAGGTCGAGGCCCTCGGCCGTGCGCGGATCAGTGACGTGCCCCGACTCGGCGAGGACGCGCAGGCCGGCGAGGAAGTCGTAGTGCCAGTACGGCGGGTAGTGGATGCGCACGGCTTCTGGTCCGAGCGGCCGGCCCGTCCGCTCCCGGTATGCCACGCGGTGCCGGAGGACGAACTCCGCCGCGCGCTCGCACGACGCCGCGGCCGCCGGATCGCCCGTGGCGCGGGCGAACGCCGCGACCCCGCGGTAGGCGGGCAGCGTCTCGTGGAACGAGGAATGGTGCGCGTCTTCGCGCCGGTCGCAGTTCCAGCCACCGTCGGGCCACTGCCATGACGCGAGCGATTCGGTGAGGAGCGCGACTCTCGGATCGCCCTCCAGGCCGAAATGGACGGCCACCGCAAGGGCATTGCCCTCCTGGGACGCGCAACGCCGGGGGAGGCCTGCGATCGCGGGCACGTTCGACCGGTGCGCCTTGCCCAGGAGCCAGTGCAGGACGGGTTCGATCGCCTCGTCGGCGGCGGGGAGGTCCGCCGGGACGCCGAGGTCCATGAGCGAGACCAGGCGCCAGTGGCCACCCGTCCACTTGCTGTACGGATGCCGACCGAACCCGCCGTCGGCCTCCTGGCCGGCGATGAGCACAGCGACCAGCTTCCCCGCAGGGATCCGCCTCCGCGAGGCCGTGACGCGCCCGTCGTCGTGATCGGCCCCAACGAGGTCGACGAGGGCGCGATGCGCGATGACCGGCTCGTCGGAGCGGAGGAGCCACGCGATTCCCGGTTCGAGTGCCGCGACCGCCGTCATGGCCAGGCCATCGTACCGCTCGCCCGGCCGACGTAGCGCGCGTGATACCGTCCCCGATCGATGGTCGACATGCTCGGCGTCATCGCCGCCGCCTGGGGCGTCCTCATGGCGAGCTCGCCGCTGCTCCAGATGCGCCGCATCATCCGGCGCCTCGCTCGACGTCTCGCTGAGCTACCTGGCGGTCCTCGAGATCGGCTTCACGCTCTGGATCGCCTACGGGATCGCCCTCGGCAACCTCGCGCTCGTGATCCCGAACTCGGTGGCGCTCGTCGTCGGGCTGGCCACGATCGTCGTCGCCATCCGCTTCCGCCGCGGACCCGCTGACCGGGCGGGCTGACGCTGCGAGGCACCGTCGCCTAGCCGACGGAAATATTCCGAGCAATGCTATGGGTGAGGTTTCTGGGCCCGATTCGGTCGAGAGCGCTCGGGACGATGGCGGAAATGCCCCGACGCGAGCACGGTTCGGGATGAGCTGTGTCGCCGGCCGGCTCGATCGAGCGCTCTGGTCGCGAATTGGGCGCTCCATAGCAATGCCCGTAATACGGCCCAGGGATGTGACGGGCGCGGGCCGAACGCGCACGATCAGAGCGCCCGGACGGCCTCCTCGAGCTGGGAGGTCGCCGCGACCGGGTCCGCGTCCGCGTCGAAGCGGATCGGCTCCCCGAACACGACCTCGAGGTCGCCCCGCAACGGTGACCCGCGCGCGTCGAGGAAGCTCATCTGGTTGATCTTGATCTTCAGCGGCACGATCGGCGTCGCCCCCTCGATCGCGATGAGCCCGACGCCCGGCTTGAACGGCTGCATCGGCCCCCCGAGCGTGAGCATCCCCTCCGGGTAGAGGAGGATGTTGAAGCCGCGGTCGAGGCGGGCACCGAGCAGCTCCAGGCTGTGCCGGACGCCACCCTCGCGACGGAGCGGGAAGGCGTTCGCGAGCACCGAGGCGAGGACTCCCTGGATCGGGTTGCCGTAGATCGTGTCGGCGGCCGCCGCGGCCGAGAGCTTCCAGCGCCAGCCGACCGGCAGCCGGCTGAGGATGACCGCGTTGTCGGTGTGGAGGCAGTGGTTCGGGATGAAGAGGACCGGGCCCTCGAGCCCGTCGAGCCGCTCGGCCCCCGTCGTGCGCACTCGGTAGAAGACGCGCACCAGCGGGCCCATGATCGCGACCTGGAAGCCGAGGCCGACAGCGCGCACCGCCGGGTTGAGCGGCCAGCCGTAGATCCCCGACTCGTGCGTGGTCCCGCGGGCGGCCTCGACCATCGCATCGAGCTCGGCGACCGTGGCCTCGGGGTCGAGCGCGTCGTCGTCGATGTACGCGCCGAGCTCCTCCTCGATGACGCCCAGCAGCTCCACCCGCTGGAGCGAGTCGAGGTTGAGGTCGCTCGAGAGGCGCGCGGAGCTCGTGATCGCCGCGACCGGCAGGTTCGTCGTCTGGGCGATGAGCTGGACGAGCGGATCCACCTCGCTGCCGTCCCCCGCACGGGCGATCGCGATCGACCCCATCGCCGCTCCTGACCCCGCCCCGGCGCCCTCCCCCGCCGTCGCGGCGCCGGCGAGTGTCGCGAGCCGGGCGAGCACCTCGTGCTTGCGCACCTTGAGCGTGTGCGTCCGCGGGAAATCCTCGTCGGGCCAGACGGTGACGCCCCGAATCTGCTGATGGGCAGCGAGCCGGAGGTTCGCGTCCCACACGATCGGATCGGCCGCCGCGGGATCGTCGAGCAGGAGGACCGCGTGGACCTTGAGATCCGGGCCGAGCGGCCAGCCGACGACGGCCGCGTCCTTCACGCGGTCGTCCGTGGCGAGCACCGCTTCGACGTCTTCCGGGTAGACCTTCTGGCCGTCGGGCAGGGCGAGCATGTCCTTCTTCCGCCCGCGGATGGACAGGAAGCCATCCCGCGTGAGCTCGCCGAGATCGCCGGTGTGGTACCAGCCCTCGGAGTCGATCGCGGCAGCGGTGGCGGCCGGATTGCGCCAGTAGCCCTGGAACCGGTTCGGGCCCCGGGCGAGGATCTCGCCGTCGGCCGCGATCCGGATCTCGACGCCGGGGATCGCCTGGCCCACCGTCCCGAGGCGGTTGTCGGACGGCCTCGTGAAGCTCACGACGGGGCTCATCTCCGTCGCGCCATAGCCCTGCAGGACGTCGAGCCCCATCTCCGTCCAGCGCTGGCCGAGATCGACGTCGAGCGCGGAGGCGCCCACGCCGATCGTCCGGAGGCGACCGCCCAGGCGAGCCAGGACCGGCCGGAACAGGAGGCGACGGACCGGCTGCGGCGCGCGACGTGCCAGGCGATGCAGCCGCTCGAACATCGCTCGCCGGCCGGACTCGTCGATCCTCCGCTCGATCGTCCGGTCGAGGAGGCGCAGGCCCTGGGGCACGATGAGGAGCATCGAGATCCGGAAGTCGCGGAACGACCGCAGCAGGACCGCCGGCTGGCGGCTCACCGGATAGACGACGCTCGCACCCGCGAGCAGCGGGGTGATGAGCCCGATGACCTGCTCGTACAGGTGCGACAGCGGCAGCACCGAGAGCAGCCGCTCGTCGCGGCTGAACGGGAACACGTGGGCCATGGCCCCGGCGCACGCGAGCAGGTTGCCGTGCGAGATCATGGCCCCCTTCGGCTCTCCGGTCGTGCCGCTCGTGAACACGATCTCCGCGAGGTCGTCCGAGCGGACGGTGGCGGGCGACAGCGGCTCGGAGCGCCGGGCGTTGTCGGGCAGTGTCTCGATCCATACGATGGGCAGGCCGAGCGATCGTGCCCCTTCGGCCGTCTGCCGGCTGGCGAGGACGAGCTTCGCCTCGGTCTGGGCGGCGACCTTGGCGGCGAACTCGTTCGTGTGCCGTGCATCGAGCGGCACCGAGACCCCACCGGCGTGGGCGACGGCGAGGAAGCCGATGCCCCACTCCGGGCGATTGACCGCCCAGATGATCGCGCGGTCGCCTGGGCCGAGGCCCGCGTCCACGAGGACACGCGCGGCTCGCGGGACCACCGTGCCGAGATCGCGATAGCGCCACGTGCGCGTGCGGAACGAGGGGCGGATGATGAGTGCCGGGTGATCGTCGTACTTGCGTGCGACGTCCGCCACCATCTCGCCAAGGCTGCCGACCGGGTTCTCCATCCCAGTCCCTCCCGAGCCCTCGCCCCCGCCAAGGCCCTCCAACGGCGGCCCGACTCAGCCTGCTGCTTCGCGCCGCGCCCGATCGGCAAGCCCCTGCAGGACGTCGTTCGCGCGGTCACGCCAGGGCGGACGGTGGCCGAAGATGATCACATCGACGTCCCGTTCGGCAAGTCGTTGCACGCTGGCGCGTGCCCGCCGGACGTCGTCGCTGAACACCGGGCTCGCGAACGTCACGCGTCCGCGGCGCACCTCGAACATGTCGCCCACGAAGAGCAGGCGGTCGCGCCCAGCGTAGAGGCAGATGCTGCCCGGCGTGTGGCCCGGCGTGTGGATGACCTCGAGGCCGCCGAGCACGGGCAGGACGTCGCCGTCATGGACCGGCATGGCACGGTCCGGCGTCCGGGCCATGTACGCGAAGAGGCGCCCCTTCGACGGGCGTCGGAGCGCCTCGCCGAGGGTGACGTGGAGGGCCTCGAAGTCGGCCGGGTGCATGAGCACCTCGACCCCGTCCGTCTCGAGCTCGCGTACCCCGCCCACGTGGTCCGGATGCCCGTGGGTGCAGGTGATCCGGCCGAGGTCGCTGAGCGATCGGCCGATCCCCGAGACATACCCCTCCAGCACCGGGCGGGACCCGGGCAGGCCGGCGTCGATGAGGGTCAGCCGGTCCTCGCAGACGAGGAACCCATTCGCGCCGGGCAGCGGCACCGAGTGGACACCGGGCGCGATCTCCATCTCCGCACGATACCCCGGTGGGCCAGCCCGACCGGAGGTCAGCGGGGCAGCCAGCCCGACGGCACGTCCGGGCGGTCCTGGTAGACCGCCGGCAGCTCCAGCGACGCGACGTGTGCCGCGATGGACGCGAGGGTGTCCACCCAGACGCCGGCGTCGCGCAGGGCGACGAGCCTGTCGAGCAGGCGCCCCAGGCCGGCGGCGCGCGCCGGGCGTCCGGACAGGAACGGGTGCATCGTGAAGACGCAGCAGCCGTGCTCGACGATCGTCGCCTCGAGCTCGAGCAGCCACATCTCGATGACCTTGGTCGGCGTCTCGATCGGCCCGCTCCGGGGCATCCCCGGGACGAAACCGTACTGCTCCCAGTCGTCGAGCCCCCAGTGGATCGGGATCTCGACGATGCGCGGCGCGTCGCGTCCCGGCCCCGTTGCGAGCTGGTACGGCCG
>VBHW01000142.1 GCA_005881055.1 Chloroflexota bacterium | reverse complement strand
TCCAGACGATGCTCACCTGGCTGCGCGGGCTGGGCGCCGAGGCGTCGGGCGAGGTCGGCAACAAGGATCCCGTGGCCGCGGCGCAGGACGCGCTGCGCGGCAACCCGGTGGACGAGGTCATCCTCTCGACGCTGCCAGCGGGGATCTCGCGCTGGCTCGGCCAGGACGTCCCGAGCCGGATCAAGGGCGCCATCAACGTGCCACTGACCGTGGTGACCGCCCCGCGCGAGCCCGCAGAGTTGACGCCCGGCTGACTCAGGGAGCTGCAAGGCCGCGAACGTTCCAGATAGCAGCCAGGCGAATTGCCGGTCGTGATTTCGGCCGACCGGGACCAGCCAGGGGACCTCGCCACGCACGATTTCGCGCCCGACCATCGTGCCGGACGCCCGACGTCGGCGAGATCCGCGCCCCGCAGCACTGTGGCGGCTATCCGGTGCGAGTCGGCGCCGGTCCGCTCCGTCCGGGTCACTCGTTGACCGGCAGCGGCCCCTCCGGGATCTCGATGACCACCCGGCCGTCCTCGACGAACGTCGGGTACATCGCGAGGGGGAGTTCGGCCGGCGGATCGAGCGGGTCGCCCGTCGCGAGGTCGAAGCGCGACAGGTGGAGGGCGCAGGTCAGCGAGCCGGCGGTGAGGAACCCCTTGTCGAGCTCGAAGTACTCATGGGTGCAGATGCCCTGGTAGGCCTGCGGGGTGTCGTCCAGGTTCACGACGAGGACCTGGTCGGTCCCGTCCACCCAGGCCATCTTCATCGTGCCGGGCGGGACCTCATCGATGCCGAGAAGGTCGACCCGCCTCACGCGGCCGGCGAGGACGCGATCGATCCCGCGCTCGCCGCCCACTTCGCCTCGAGGAGCTCGCGGAGGCGGTCCTGCGCGGCGGGCAGGGTCACGCGGGCGACGACCGGCTCGAGGAATCCCAGGACGATGTACTTGCGGGCGTCCTCCGGCGGGATTCCGCGGCTCTCGAGGTAGAAGAGCTGGAGCTCGTCGACCGGGCCGACCGACGACGAGTGCATCGCACGCCGGCAGTCCGGCTGGTCGATCTCGAGGCTCGGGATGGCGACCGCCCGGGCTTGCCGGGAAAGGTTCATCCCGAACTCCCCCAGGAAGCTGTCGGTCCCGATGGCGCTCTTCTCGATCGTGATGAGGCCCTTCATGAAGCTGCGGGAGCGGTCCATGAGCGCGCCCTTCGAGAGCAGGTTCCCGGTCGTGTCACGCCCGACGTGACGCGTGTACGACGTGAGGTCGACGACCTGCTCGCCGGAGCCGAAGACGATCTCGACCTGCTCAACCGAGCTGCGATCGCCCTCGAGGCGATTGTCCACGCGGCTCCGGAGGACCCGGGCGCCGAGCTGGGCGAGCGCCCAGCGAAGCCTGGCTCGCTCGCCGAGGACCGCGTTCCGGTGCTGGAACGCCGTGACCCCAGTCGGCAGGTCCTGGATGCTCGCGACCGCGAGGTCGGCGCCGTCTCCGAGCTCCACCTCGAATGTTCCTGTGAACAGGCTCTGCGGCACGGGCTCGCCTTCGGCGCACGCGATCTCCGGGCCGCTCGGCAAGAGTTCCTCCACGATCGCGGCCCGGGCCCCGGCGCCGATGCGGACGAGCGTCCGCGTGATGAGCGCGCGGTCGGGCACGCCGGCTTCCCACCGGACGACGATCGGATCCGCGAGGACCACGCCGTCGGGCACGAGGAGCCGCACGCCCTGGCTCCAGAAGGCTCGCGTGAGCTGCGCCAGCTTGTCGTCCCCGGGCAGGTGCGGCCCTCCCTCGAAGTCCGCCTGGAGGCCCGCCCGGTCGCGGTCAAGCGCGGCGCCGAACGTCTCGAGGATGACTCCGGCGCGTCGTGCCTCCTCGCCGAGCGCGACCGTCGTGACGCCGTCCTCGCGCAGCTCGATCATTGCGGCGGCGCCGTCCGGTACGGTTTCCGCGGGGCCAGCCGCGGGCGACGAGGCCGTCCGCACGTAGGGCGTCGCCCCGGTCAGGTCGGCCGTCCGGAGGTCGACGTACGTCGTGTAGAGCTGGTTCTGCTCGAGGGGCAGGCTCTCGTACGCTTCCGCAGCCGCCGCGCGATCCGTGCGCAGCCATTCGGGCTCCGCGCGCTCGGAACCCAGCGCCTGTGCCAGATCGGCCGTTGGGAAGGTGAACGGCAGGTCGGCCGGCCCGCGCCGGACCGGCCGCGACCGCCTCGTCGGGGTCGCGTCCTCCACGGACGGGGCCGTCACCCGAGCGAGCCCTCCATCTCGAGCTTCACGAGCCGGTTGAACTCGATCGCGTACTCCATCGGGAGCTCCTTCGTGAAGACCTCGAGGAAGCCCTGCACGATGAGGTTCTGCGCCTCGTTCTCCGTGAGCCCGCGGCTCATGAGGTAGAACACCTGGTCCTGGCTGATCTTCCCGACGACGGCCTCGTGGGTCATCGTCGTGTCGTCTTCCTGGATGTCGATGTACGGGTACGTGTCGCTGCGGCTCTGGTCGTCGAGCATGAGGGCGTCACAGCGGACCGACGCGACGACGCCGGTGGCGCCGGGGGCCACCCGGAGGTTGCCGCGGTACGTCGCACGACCGCCGTCCTTGCTCACCGACTTCGAGACGATCCGGCTCTTCGTGTTCTTGGCGAGGTGGATCGCCTTGGCACCGGTGTCTTGGTGCTGGCCCTTGCCCGCCACCGCCACGGAAATGATGTCCGCGGTCGAGTTCTCCCCTCGGAGGTAAATGCTCGGGTACTTCATCGTCAGCCGAGACCCG
>VBHW01000139.1 GCA_005881055.1 Chloroflexota bacterium | reverse complement strand
GCGCGAGCAGGTCGTCGTAGGCGACGACCTCGGCGCGGATGAACCCCCTCGCGAGGTCCGTATGGATCGCGGCCGCGGCGTCGACAGCCGTCGACTCGGCCGGGATCGGCCAGGCTCGCACCTCGTCCGGCCCGGCCGTCAGGAAGCTCACGAGGCCGAGCAGCCGATACGACAGGGCGATGACGCGGTCGAGGCTCGACTCGGCGACACC
>VBHW01000141.1 GCA_005881055.1 Chloroflexota bacterium | reverse complement strand
ATGCTCAACTCGGCGATCCTCCCCCACCACACGAAATGGTTCCAGCTCTTCGAGCAGCTCCGGATCATCGTCATCGACGAGCTGCACACGTACCGCGGCCTGTTCGGGAGCCATGTCGCCAACGTCCTGCGGCGCCTCTTCCGGCTGTGTCGCCACTACGGCAGCAACCCCATCGTCGTCTGCTGCTCGGCGACGATCGGCAACCCGGCCGAGCTGGCGCGGATCCTGACGGGCCGGCCGGCGCGGCTCGTCGATCGCAACGGCGCCCCGTCCGGCGAGCGGCACATCCTGCTCGTCGACCCGCCGATCATCGACGGGGCGACGGGCACGCGCGGCTCCGCGCTGACCCTCGCCGAG
>VBHW01000140.1 GCA_005881055.1 Chloroflexota bacterium | reverse complement strand
CGAGCTCGGCGTGGACATCGGCCGCCTCGACGCGGCGATCCTCGCCGGATACCCGGGCTCGGTCGCGGCGACGTGGCAGCAGTTCGGACGTGCCGGACGGCGCCGGGGGATGAGCGTCGACGTGCTCGTCGCGAGCGCCGCGCCTGTCGACCAGTACGTCATCCACCACCCCGCGTTCCTCCTCGAGGGAACCCCGGAGGAGGCGCGGGCCGACCCGGACCACCTCCACGTCCTCCTCGCCCACCTGCGGGCCGCGACGTTCGAGATGCCGTTCGAGCCCGGCGAGGTCTTCGGGCCCGCCGCGGCCGACGACCTGCTCGCGCTCCTCGGAGAGGAGGGGCACGTCCGGCAGGCCGGCGACGGGCGCTGGTACTGGAGCTCGGAGAACTTCCCGGCCTCGGAGATCTCGCTCCGGACGGCGGCCCCGGAGAACGTCGTGATCATCGACACGACCCCGGATCGGCCACGTGTGCTCGGCGAGGTCGACCTGTTCTCCGCACAGGTCCTCGTCCACGACCACTCGATCTACATCCACGAGTCGACCCAGTACCACGTCGACCGGCTCGAGTGGGGCGAGCGCAAGGCGTACGTCCACCGGGTCGACGTCGACCACTACACGTACGCGAACCGGGCGGTGACCCTCAAGCCGCTCGACGTCTTCGCCGAGGCGCCGGCTCCCGGCGGCCGGCGCGTGCACGGCGAGGTCATGGTCGCCAGCCTCGTCACCCTCTACAAGAAGCTGAAGTTCACGACGGACGAGAACGTCGGCTGGGGCCCCGTCGACCTCCCGGAGCTCGAGCTTCAGACGACGGCGTACTGGCTCACCGCGGACACGCTGCCGGGACGCTGGACCCGGAACGATCTCGACATCGCGCTGCTCGGTGCGGGACGGGCGATCCAGGCGGTGGCCAGCGTCCTGCTCATGGTCGACCCGCGCGACCTGGGACTCGTGTCGCAGGTCCGCTCCCCGCACCAGGACGGTCCGACGATGTACCTCTACGAGGCGGTGCCGGGCGGCGTCGGCCTTGCGGCGAGGCTCTGGGAACGCCATGCGGAGCTCGTCAGCGGGGCGGCTGAGCTCATCGCGGCATGCTCGTGCGACGCCGGCTGTCCGGCCTGCACGGGCCCCCGGCTCGAGCCAGACGCCGACGCCAAGACGCTCGCCCTCCGGCTGCTCGCGGAGCTCCAGCCGGCGCCCCCGGGGGTCGCGGACGCGCCAACCGCTGCGGCGGAGCCGTCGACGGACGGGATCGAGGCGGCGCCGCCGGCCCTGTCGGCGATCGGATGACCGTCGTCGGACCGACTCCGGCGACGCTCATCGAGCGGCGCCTCGCGGCCTTCCGACGGGAGCGCTCCTCGTCCACGGTCGAAACCGGGCGACCCGTCAGAAGCGGTGCGTCCGAGCTCGCGTCGCGCCTCGCGGCCGCGCTCGACGCCGACGTCGTCGAGAGCCGCCTCGGGACGATCGTCAGGCGCGACGTGGGCGCAGTCCCTGTGCCGATCGATCGGACGCGTCTCGCCTCCCTGCCCGGGCAGGCTCCGGCCGACGTCCCGCTCGTCTGCCTCGACACCGAGACGACCGGCCTCGCGACCGCGGCCGGGACGATGGCGTTCCTCGTCGGGCTCGGACGCTGGGATGGCACGCAGTTCCGGGTCACCCAGCTGCTCCTGCCCGACCAGTCCGAGGAGCGCGCGCTCCTGGCGGCCCTGGAGGCCGAGATCGCGCCCAACGCCTGGCTCGTGACGTACAACGGCCGCTCGTTCGACTGGCCGCTGCTCGTGAGCCGCTTCCGGATGTCGGGCAAGGCCCCGCCCGCGCACGCCGGCCACGTCGACCTGCTTCCGCTCGTGCGCCGGGTCTTCCGACACCGGATGACCGACGCTCGACTCCGCTCCGTCGAGGCCGAGCTCCTCGGGCTCGTCCGCCACGCCGACGTCGAGGGCTGGGAGATCCCCGGCCGGTACCTGGCGTTCCTGGGGGGAGGGTCGGGAGCGCTCCTCACGGACATCGCCCGTCACAATGACGAGGACGTCGTCTCCCTCGCGCGGCTCCTCGCTCACCTCGAGACGGGGTTTGGCACGCGCGATGAGCGCGCATGGGCCCATCACGGCGACCTCGCCGGGCTCTCGCGAGCGTTCGCGCGCGCCGGGCGGCTGGACGAGGCGCTCGAGTGCCTCGACGCGGCGCTCGATCGGCCGGACCCCCCTCCCGACCCCTTCGGGCGCGAGCACCGCCGTCGGCTCGACGAGGACCCGGTCCTCGATGGGTGGTGGCGGCCGCGCCGTCGTCCGGACTTCGGAGGCCGGCCGAGGGTGACATCGGCGACCGGCCGGCTGCGGTCGGTCTTCGATACGGGCGGCCGCCTCGAGGATCCCTGGACGCCCGAGCGGATCCAGGTCGAGCGCGCTCGAATCCTGCGCCGGCTCGGCCGGTTCGGCGAAGCCGAGACGGCCTGGCGGACGGTCGCGGCTGCGGGGGGAACGCGCGGGGTCGTCGCCTGGATCGAGGTGGCGATGCTCCGCGAGCACCGGCTCGGTGACGCGCAGGGGGCGCTCGACGCGGTCGCGCAGGCGTGGCGCCAGGCCGAGCGCACCCGCATGATCGGCCGGCCACTGCCCCACATCGAGGCGAGCCTCGCCGAGCGCGCCCGGCGGCTGCGGCGACGCCTGCAGCGGTCGGCGGTCAGACCACCCGGCGTCCCGGGGCCATCCGGCGGCGGACGGCAGAACGGTCGGGGACGCCGAGCAGACCGCGATCCTCCAGGACGAGCGAGGCCACCGCCGCCGCCAGGCGCAGGTCGAACCGTTGGCCGAGCCGGCCGCCGACGAGTCGCGGCTCGGCGCGGGCGGCGACGAGCGCCGCGAGGAAGACGTCGCCCGCGCCGGTCGGGTCGACGATCCCCGCCGACGGGATGGCCGGGTAGCGGTACATCGCGGTGGCGCCGTCCGGGCCGGCGCTCATCACGAGCCCGCCCTGGTCGCCCTGCGTGAGGACGAGCGTCGCGTCCCGGTGGAGGAACCGGCAGAGCTCGCGCACCGGGGCATCCGGGCCGAGGTCGTCGCGGCTCACGCCGACGACGTCGGCTGGGGCGATGATCGGCGACGGCCCGGGTGCGCGGCGACGGACGCGCTCGCCGCCGATCACCTCGCGGAGAAGGCCCTGCCAGCCGGCCCCGACGAGCGCCGTTCGTGAAGGCACGTCGGCCCATGCCGCCGGCAGCTCGTCGGCGACGGCGGCCAGGATCCACGCGGGAGCGGCGCGCCAGTCGTCCGGCACGGCGTCGGTGGGCAGCGGATCCGACGGAACGTGTCCCAGCTGGATGCGGCCCTCCGGCGTCTCGACGTTGTCGAACACCGGGCTCCGCTCGAGGGGGACGATCCGAACGTCGACGCCCGCGTCGCGGAGCAGATCCAGCTCGTCGGCCGTGGCTGCTTCTCGGTCGACCCCGACGATCGCGCCCGTCGCCAGGCCGAGGCGGGCCGTGGTGAGCGCCGAGTAGGCGACGCCGCCGCCGAGTCGCCAGCCGCGGGGATCGTCCGGCGCGATGTCGCGCGCGGCTGCGCCCACGACGACGACCTGCGGGGAGCCGTCGCGACCGTTGCGTTCGCCGGCCGTCGCGCCCCAGCCCTCGCCCTTGCCGTTGCCCTCGCCCCTGCCCTCGCCTGTGCCGTTGCCGGCGCGGCCCATCATCTGGCCGTACACTTCCGAGCGGCCGACCGAACGGGTCGGAACGGGATCGATCGCTGGGAGCGAGCGTGTATTTCTACGAACTTCATGAGGGCGACGACGACCTCTTCGCCGATCTGTTGCTGGCCCGCGAGGACGAGATGGATCCGGAAGAGTTCTTCCAGACCGTCCAGAGCATCCGCGAGCGGGTCCTCGACTCGCACGGGCACGATAACGACCGGCTCACCGCGGCGGTCAACGTCTCGCGCGATCCGGACGAGAACTTCCTCGCCGATCTCGAGGGCGAGGACGTCGAACAGGAGCAGAGCGAGTCCGACGACGACTTCCTGACGATCCTCGCCGAGCGCGACGGGGGGCGTCCGCGCCTGCCGAACTGAGCCCCGACCGCTCTGAACAGCCCGACGACTCCGCAGACTGCTCGGAGCCGCCCGTCGCCGGTCAGCGGCTGAACAGCACCTCGAGCACGTCGCCGTCCTGGACCCGGTAGGTCTTGCCCTCCGAGCGGAGGCGGCCGTGCTTCCGCGCCTCG
>VBHW01000138.1 GCA_005881055.1 Chloroflexota bacterium | reverse complement strand
TGCTCGAGGGGCACGTCTCGGATCGGCCGGCCAGCGCTCAGAGCCTCCCGGAGCCGCCCCAGGATCGCTTCCTCCCGCTCGTTCGCCTCACGCTCGGCCGGGGTCCCGTGGCGACCCGACGTTCCGAGGCGCTCGAGTCGCCGCTCCGTGATCGCGAGGTCCGCCAGCACGAACTCGAGGTCGAGCCGCTCGAGGTCGCGCCAGGCATCGACGGAGCCCTCCGGGTGGGGCACGGCCGGGTCGTCGAACGCCCGGACAACGTGGAGCAGCGCGTCCGAGTCGCGCAGCCTGGCGAGGTGCTCGGCCGGCAGCTCCTCGGTCCCGACCCGCCCCTCGGTCGAGGCCGGCGGCGCGGGGAGGTCGGCGTAC
>VBHW01000137.1:5217-11209 GCA_005881055.1 Chloroflexota bacterium | reverse complement strand
GCTGATGAGCTGGATGACGAGCTGCTCGGCCTCGGTCGGATCGCCGAGATGCCCGAAGATCGTCTCGCGCAGCTCGCGGAGCGACAGGTCGGACGTGTCAAGCACGACGTCGGCCTCGTCGCGGACCGGGTCGAGCAGCCGGCGCTCCTCGGCGATCGAGCTCGCGATCCCCCGCTGGTCGGCCAGGGGGTGCCGATGGCGCGTCTCGGAGAACCGCCGGATGAGGACCTCGTCGCGCGCCTCGAGGAAGAAGACCTGGGGCCGGATGCCGCGCCCCTCGAGTGCGCCGCGCATGGCCGCGAACGCGAGGGGCGCATCTCCCGAACGGACGTCGAGGACGATCGCCACGCGCGAGAACCGTTCGCGGTCGCTCGACACGAGCTCGGCGAGGTCCGGCAGGAGCTCGCTGGGCAGGTTGTCGACGACCGCGTACCCGAGGTCCTCGAAGAGCTTCGCGGCGGCCGTCTTGCCGCCGCCCGAGAGGCCGCTGACGACGACGACGTGCTGGCCGGTGCCGGGCGCGAGGGCGGATTCCGGGCCCTGGCCCGCGTCGACGGCCCGACCGGCGTCGAGCCCCCGACCGACGTCGTCGGCCGGCCGGGCCTCTTCCGGTTGCCGCGAGGTCGCCATCGCGGCCAGTCTACCGCGGGCCTCGGGCCGTTCCGATCGTGCGATCTGGGTCCGACGCTCCTCGACGATCAGTGACCGCCGCGCTTGATGACGATGATCGAGATCTCGAAGAGCGCGTACATCGTCAGGCCGAGCACCGTCGGGCTGACAAGGTCGCCGCCGGGCGTGACGACCGTGGCGAAGATCGCGATTCCCAGGACGACGAAGCGGCGGGCGGAGCGCAGCCGGGTCGAGCTGACGATGCCCACGCGCGAGAGGACGTACAGCACGATCGGGAACTGCATCGTGAGGCCGAACGCGAGGAACATCGTCGTCACGAAGCCGAAGTAGTTGTCGATCGTCAGCGTGATCGCGATCGAGTCGGATTCGAAGCTGAAGAGGAACCCGAGCGCGAACGGCAGCACGACCCACGCGACACCAACCCCGATGACGAAGAACAGCAGGGCGACCGGGATCCAGGGACGGACGATCCGCCGCTCCTGGGGCGTCAGGCCGGGAGCCACGAACGCCCAGATCTGGTAGAGGATCACGGGCATCGCGAGGATGATCCCGACGACGAGGGCGATCTTCAGGTAGAGGAAGAACGGGCCCCCGGCGCTCAGCGAGACGAGCTTCCGGTCGCCGATCGGTGTGCGCAGCAGGTCGATGATCGCCCCGGACCGCCAGTAGCCGACGGCGGCGCAGGCAACGACGGCCGCGAGGATCTTGACGATGCGCGTCCGCAGCTCGCCGAGGTGGTCGGCGAGACTCATGACGGAGCCATCCGCCGTGTCGGTCACGACGGGTTGGCTCGGCGGTGCCCCGCCCGCTCCGAGGGGCTGGGCCGGCGGTGCGTGGGCCGGGGCCGGGGTCAGCGCCGGACGGCCGGGCTCCCGCGCCGCGTCGGCGTCGGCCATGAAGTGGGCGACTGCCGGCTAGGCCGGCGGGTCGGCGGACGAGTCGGACGAAGACCCGGACGGCGCGGTCGGCGCGGCGGGAGTGGTCGGCGCGGCGGGCGCCACTGGTGCGCGTGGCGCCTGCTCGAGCGACGTCGCTTCCTGGACGTCGGACGCTGCCTTGCGGAACTCGCGGATGCTCTTGCCGAGTGCGGCGCCCACATCCGGGAGCTTGCCCGGACCTAGGACGAGGAGTGCGATCACGAGGACGATGATCAGCTCGACGGGGCCGATTCCGAACGGCATGGCTGGTACGGAGACCTCGATGCGACGGTGGCGACGCGACGCAGCGGGTCGGGGTCGCCCTGGCGACCTACGATAGCACAGGGAGCCTTCCAGCCCAGTCGGCGGCGGCCTTCGCAAGGCGCTCCCCGGCGTCCGAAGGACCGCCAGGCTTCTCGGTTGTCGCTGCGCCGGCGATCCCGCGCGAGACGTTGACGAGCAGCCCTCCGCCGGGCCGGCCGGCGGCCGGCTCTGCCCGTGCCGGACCTGCGTCGAGCACCCGCCCGATGTCCCCGCCCTGGGCACCGACGCCGGGCACGAGGAAGGCGAGTCCCGGCGCGATGTTCCGCACGGCGGCAAGCTCCGCGGGTGCGGTCGCCCCGACGACGAGGCCGACCGTGCCGCTCGCGTTCGCCGCGCCGATGCCGCCCCCACCCCAGGCGGCCGCCCTCCGCGCGACCCTCGCCCACAGCGGCTCCGCGGGCGCACCCAGCGACGCGTCCGCGGCCACCTCGAGATCCTGGATCTCGTGGGCGCCCGGGTTCGAGGTCCGGCACAGGACGTACGCAAAGCGATCGGGCCGATCGAGGAGCGGGGCGATCGCCTCCTCGCCGAGGTACGGGCTCACGGTGACCGCATCTGCTCCAAGGGCGTCGAACAACGCGGCGGCATGCCGGGCCGACGTGCTGCCGATGTCGCCTCGTTTCGCGTCGGCGATCACCGGGACGTCGGCCGGGATCACGCTCCGGAGTCGCTCGAGCGCCGCCATCCCGCTGGCCCCGAACACCTCGAAGAACGCGAGGTTCGGCTTCACGGCCGCGGCGTGCGGGAGCGCGGCTGAGAGCAGGAGGCGGGCGAACGCCTCGACGCCGTCGAGGTCCTTCGTGAACGGCGGTGGCAGGGCGGCCGGGTCCGGATCGAGGCCGAGGCACAGGACGCTGCCGACGGCGGAGGTCCTGGTGGCGAGCCGCTCCAGGTAGGCGGCGCGGGTCACGCGCTAGGAGCCGCTCGGGGCCGGCGAGGCCGGAGCCGCCGGGCTGGGCGTCGGGAGCTGGTCGGCGGGGATGAACCAGTCGGGATGCGACGCGCCGTCGAGCCCCGCGTTCGCCGTGAGCGGAACGGGAGCTCCGACGGTCCAGCGGCCGGGCTGCCCGCCGAGCGAGACGCGCTCGAGGTCCGTCACGCCGGCGTCGATGTGGAGGAATGCGACCGCGTCGCCGGCGGGCGACCAGACGGCGCCCCACGAGTGGCTGTCGTCCGTCACCCGGACGAGCTCGGCGCCGTTCCGCGCGTCGAGGATGACGACGTCCGTGCCGAGCGTGCTCGTCTTCGTCGCGAGGACATAGCGACCATCGGGCGAGTAGCGCGGTGAGTTGTAGCCCGGTCCCGTCAGGGCGGTGAGCTTCCTCGTCTTGAAGACGTACCGGTAGATCTGCGGGGCGCCGCGCGCCCCGTCGCGGCCGTTCTTGACGTACAGGAGCGTCGCCCCGTCCGGGCTCCACGTCGGATCCTGGTGGCCGAGCGGGGGGAACTCGGGCACGCCCGCGCGCGTGAGCTTCTTCGTCGTCATGTCGTAGAACTGGAGCACGACGTTGCTGTTCGTCGGGTCCGGACCGTCCGAGATGAGCGCGATCGTCCGACCATTCGGCGACAGCTCGGGCTGGCGGAGCCAGTAGAACCAGGTTCCGGCGTTCGAGTGGAACAGGCCGCTCAGGATCCGCTGGCGGCCTGAGCCGTCGAGGTGGACCCGCTCGATGATCGGGTACGTCAGGTCGTACGTCCGGCTGGGCTTGCCGCGGAGCGAGAACCGGTCCGCGTCGTCGCGAGCCTCGACGAAGTAGATCCACTTGCCGTCCGGCGAGAAGGAGGGCATCGAGTCGCGGCCCGTGCTCGTGATCTGGCGGGCGCCGTTCGCGTCCTCGATCCACAGGTTGCCGACCTTCGCGTACACGATGGTGCCGATCAGCCGGTCCTCGGGCCGCGTGCTCGGCACGACGACGACGTTCGACGGCGTCGGCGTCTTCTCGGCCCCAGGAGGCGCGCCCGACGCGCCGGGGTTGCCGCCGAGCGCGAACGGCAGCTTGCCGGAGAGGAGGCTCAGGCTCAGCCACGCGATGACGACGAGCCCCGCGACCGAGAGGATCGGGGCGATGAGCGTGGTGGCGGGCCCGATCCCGTACGGATCGCCGGCCCGCGCCGGGCGTGCGCCGCCGGGCCGCGGAGCGCGCACGTCGTCGACGTCTGCGGCACCCGACAGGCGGCGGCCGCGGCGCATCACGACGCGGCCCCGGCCGGGATCGTGGCCGGCTCCTCGGCGCCCGAGGAATCCCCGACCTGGAGGAGGCTGGCGGCGCTCGCCGCGGCGTGGTATCCGCTCGTCGTGACGTCGCGGATCTCGAGCTGGAGCGACTCGTAGCCGCCGAACGTCCGCGACGCGAGCCGCGCCACGACGTCGACCCGATCACCCTCCTGGACCGATTCTGCGAGGTCTGCCCGCCCGAAGGCGATGCTGTCCAGGACATCGCGCTCGCGACGGAGCGTCAGCTGGGTATGGCCGCCGTTCGCTGCCCGGACCCGGGTCGCCGTCAGCCCGAAGATCGCCACGAGGGGCTCCGGGTTGCCCGGCCCCGTGGGGGCGAGCAGGGCGAGCTCCCGCAGGAGCGGGTAGTCGACGGCCGCGGCCGGCAACGCGAGATCGAGCGCAAGCTCGGGCCGCTGGTCGGCCGGCGGGCCGTCACCGACGAGGCCGAGGAACCGTTCGCGGACGGCGTCCCACCGTCCCCTTTCGACCTCGAAGCGGACGAGAAGGTCGCGGCAGCCTTCGAGCACCGCCGCGAGGTCCACGCCACCGGCGCTGCGGCACGAGGCCCGCACGATGTCTCCCGTGGCATCGCGCATGTTCGCCCCGACGACCGCGGGGCGGCCGCGGTCCTCCGCGAGACGGGAGGCGACGAGACCGACGATTCCGACCGGCCAGTCGCCGCGGACGACGATCGCGCCGCGTCCGGCAGGCTCCGTGTCGGCGAGGCGTTGGGCCTCCTCGAGCGCGACCTTGGTCAGTTCCCGGCGGGTGCCGTTGGCCGCCTCCAGGCGTTCGGCGAGCTCGGCGGCCTCGGCCGCGTCCTCGGTCAGCAGGAGGCGCGCCGCGTCGAGGGCCTCCCCCACCCTGCCGGCGGCGTTGATCCGTGGGGCGATCGCGAAGGCGATCGTCTCGAGGTCGATCGAACTTCGTGCGATGCCGGCCCGTCCGAGGAGTGCCGCGATCCCCGGCCGCGGCTCGGACCGCATCCTCGCGAGCCCGAGCCGTGCGATCGCGCGGTTCTCACCCATGACCGGCGCGACATCCGACACGGTGCCGATCATCGCGAGCTCGGCCAGTCCGAGCGCATCGGCGGCTCCGCCCGGAAGCCCGCCGAGGACGAGCTGAGCGACCTTGAAGGCCACGCCGCTCCCGGATAGCCGGGGATCCGGGTAGACACTGTCCGGCCGGTGCGGGTTGACGACCGCAACCGCGGGCGGCAGCTCCGGCGGGACGCGGTGGTGGTCCGTGACGAGGACGTCGATGCCGCGTGCCTGCGCCGCGGCGTCGGGCACGAGCCGTGGGTCGTGGAGGGCGGCCTCGGGCTCAGCCAGGAACGCGCGGAGCTCGGCCGCGTCGAGCAGCCCGCGCCGGACGAGGACTTCGACCGCCCTGGCCGACAGGCCGGCACGCGTCGCCTCGGCGCTGATCGCGGGATCGACGACGACCGCCGCGGGGAACGTCCAGCGGTAGCGTGGTTCCAGCATGGCCATCAGTGTGACGGCCGAGGCTCATCTGTCGCTTCGCGACTCACCGTTCGCCCAGCCGAACGGGGAGGCCCACCGCGTCAGGCCGTCCGGCGCGCGGGACGACCTGCCGCTCGGGCTTTGCGTGCGGCATCCCATTCGTGCCAGGTCACGAGGATCGGGCTCGCGTTGAAGATCGACGAGTACGTCCCCGAGATGATCCCGATGAGGAGCGCGAGGACGAAGAAGCGGATCGCGGAGCCGCCGAAGAGCAGCAGCGCGAGGAGCGTCAGGACGACGGTCAGGCTCGTGTTGATCGACCGGCCGAACGTCTGCAGGACCGAGTGGTTGACGATCCGGTCGAACGGCTCCCCGGCGTGGCGGGCGCGGTTCTCGCGGATCCGGTCGAAGACGACGATCGTGTCGTGCACGCTGAAGCC
>VBHW01000137.1:0-5159 GCA_005881055.1 Chloroflexota bacterium | reverse complement strand
CGTGGAGGAGCGCGGTGAGGGCGGCGACGCCGAACCGGAAGTCCCGGAACCGGACGGTGATCCAGGCGAGGATCCCGAGGGCGCCGACGAGGATGAGCACGAGCGCCTGGGTGATGAGGTCGGCGCTCACGACCGGGCCCACGGTCGTCAGGCGGCGCTGATCGGCGATGGGCCCGAGCGCTTTCTGGAGGGCGGCCGCCACCTCGCCGATCTTGCCCGACGTCGGGATGGTCGAGCCGCTGCCGGTGACGATCGGGCTGGCCGACGGGCTCGGCGAGGCGCCCGGGCTGCCGCTCGCCGCGGGACTGCCGCTCGCGCCCGGGCTGGAGCTGGCCGCCGTGCTCGGGCTCGCCGCTGCGCTCGGGCTCGTGGCGGCCGACGAGCTCGCCGCCGGTGACCCGCTGGCCCCGGGTGACCCGCTCGCCCCGGCCGAGGCGCTCGCCGGGATCGTCGCGACGGGCGTCGCGCTGGGTGCCGCCGGGGGCAGGCCGATCGGCTTTGTCCGGATGTCGAAGAAGCCGTCCTTCGTGGGCGTGACGATGGCGTCGGCGAGGCCCTGCTGGGTCGGCCGTCACGCTCGAGTCCTGGAAGCGGATCTCCCATTGCGTGCCGCCCGTGTAGTCGATCGAGAACCGCAGCCCAGCCGCCCCGTTCGTCAGCGGCGTCAGGAGGATGAAGATGAGGCCCGGGATCGTGATGAGGAGGGATATGGCGTAGAACCAACGCCGGCGCCCGATGACGTCAAACACGCCCGCGAGCCTCTCCCCTGAGCGACGCCCTCGTCGGCCGTGCGGCGACGAACTCCTCCTCGGTCACCCCGAACAGCCGTGCCTGGCGCGCCCAGTCCTGGCGCACGACGTAGCGGAGGATCGTCCGCGTCACGGTGATCGCGGTGAACATCGACGTGAGCACGCCGATGATGAGGACGAGGGCGAAGCCGCGGATCGTCGATGACCCGAACCAGTAGAGGATGCCGGCCGTGATGAGGCTCGACACGTTCGAGTCGAGGATCGAGTTCCACGCCCGGCTGAAGCCCGCCTCGATCGCCGCGGTCAGTGGCTTGCCGAGGCGCAGCTCCTCCTTGCTCCGTTCGAAGATGAGGATGTTCGCATCGACCGCCATGCCGACGGACAGGACGAAGCCGGCGATGCCGGCGAGCGTCAGCGTCACGGGGATGAGCTTGAAGATCGAGAGGACGACGAGCGCGTAGTAGACGAGCGCGAGGCTCGCGACGGCGCCCGGCAGCCGGTAATAGACGAGCATGAACATGAAGACGAGGAGGACGCCGATGAACGCGGCGATCATCGTCTGGCGGAGGAACTCGGCGCCGAGCGTGGCCGGGATGTCGTCCTTCTGGACCGCCTCGATCCGGAACGGCAGCGAGCCGTAACGCAGGATCGTGACGAGGTTGTTCATCTCCTGGGCGCTGAACCCGGCCGACCCGCCGGTGATGATCCCGCTGCCGCCGGTGATCGCGCTCTGGATGAACGGCGCGGACACGACGTTGTTGTCGAGGACGATCGCGAAGTACTCGCCGACGTGCTTGCTCGTGTAGTCGGCGAACTTCGTCTTCCCATCGCCCTTGAGGGCGAACGCGACGGCTCGGAGACCCTTGTCGTCGGAGCCCGGGTTGGCGCTCTCGACCTGGTCGCCGCTGAACAGAGCCGGCTCGGGGATCGGCAGGGCCTGGCCCTCGATGACGCCGCGGGCTCCGCCGCCCTGGTTCGTCGTGTTCGTGCCGTAGGCGTCGGGCGGGAGCGGCACGAAGTCGAGGCGCCCGGTCTGCCCGACGAGCTGCTCGATCGCCTCGCTGTCCTGGACGCCCGGCAGCTCGACGACGACCCGGTCGGTGCCCTGCGTCTGGACGACGGGCTCCGACACGCCGGTGGAGTTCACCCGGCGCTCGATGATGCCCTTGAGCGTGTCCATGTCGCCGGGCGAGGGCGCCTTGCCGTTACCGGGCTTCGCCTGGTACTCGACCCGGAAGCCGCCCTGGAGGTCGAGCCCGAGCACCCATTCGAGCTTGCGCGGCTCGGCGGTGCCGCTCGTATCGCCGACGACGGGGAGCCTGAGGTTGGGCCAGAAGTTGATGATGAGGGCGAGCGCGCCCACGATGACGATGATGAAGGGAGCGGCTCTACGCATCGCGGGGGACTATATCAGGACGCGCCCGCGATCCCCGGAGACGCCGGACTCGCCTAGGCCTCGAGGGTCGACTTGATCGTTGCTGCCAGGCGCGGGCCGATGCCGGGGACCGCGGCGATCTGCTCGACCGGGGCCTCGCGGACCTGCTTGATCGAGCCGAAGACGCGCAGCAGCGCCCGCTTGCGCTTGGGGCCGACACCCGGTAGCTCGTCGAACGCCGAGCGGACCGACGCCTTCGAGCGGAGCGCCCGGTGGTACGTGATCGCGAAGCGATGCGCCTCGTCGCGCAGGCGCTGGACGAGGTAGAGCGCGGGTGAGGTCGGCGGCAGGACGATCGGGGTCGAGGCGCCCGGCAGGAACAGCTCCTCGCGCTCCTTCGCCAGGCCGGCGAGCGGCAGGTCGTGAAAGCCCTGCTCGTCGAGGACCTCCTTCGCGGCGCTCACCTGGCCCTTGCCGCCGTCGATGATCACGAGGTCCGGGAGCCGCCACCGGAGCTCCTCCTCGGCGCCCTCGTCGCCCGCCTTCGCTCGGCGGAAGCGGCGCCGGAGGACTTCCTGGTGGCTGGCGAAGTCGTTCGGGCCGGTGACGGTGCGGACGCGGAAGCGGCGGTACTCGCCCGTCCGCGGCTTGCCTTCCTCGAACACGACCATGCTCGCGACCGTCTGCGAGCCCTGGATGTTGCTGACGTCGTAGCACTCGATGCGCATCGGCGGCCCGGACAGGTCGAGGGCCGAGGCGAGCTCCTCGAGCGCGGCCAGCGTCCGGCCCTGGTCGGCCAGCCAGCGAGCCTGCTCGCGCGCGAGCGTCTCGGCGGCGTTGCGCCGGGCGAGGGCCATGAGCTCGCGCTTCTCGCCGCGCTGCGGGACGCGCAGGTGGACCGGGCCCCCGCGACGTCCGGCGAGGAACGCCTCGAGCCGCGCCGCGTCAGGCAGGCGACCCGGAACGAAGACCTGCGAGGGGATGGACGTCGCGCGCGCGTAGAACTGCTGGAGGAAGCTCGTCAGGACCTCCTCGTCGGTCGCCTCGCGGACCGCATCCAGGAGGAACACGTCGCGGCCGACCATCTTGCCGCCCCGGACGGCGAACAGCTGGACGGCGGCCTGGTTGTCCTGGCGGGCCATGCCGACGCAGTCGAGCTCCGTGCGGGCGAACGCCGCCATCTTCTGGCTCTCCATGGTCCGCTCGATCGCCCGGACCTTGTCGCGCAGCACCGCCGCGCGCTCGTACTCGAGCTTGTTCGATGCGGCGCCCATCTCGGCCTGGAGGGCCTTGACGAGGGTCTCCTGGCGGCCCTCGAGGAACAGCTCGATCTGGGCGATGTCGGCGCGGTAGTCGTCCTTCGAGATCGCCTGGATGCACGGTCCCTGGCAGCGCTTGATGTGGTAGAGGAGGCACGGCCGCTGGAGGGCACGGACGCCGTCCGTGATGTCGATCGTGCACGTCCGGAAGGGGAAGAGCCGGCGCACGAGGTTCATCGACTCGTCGACCGACGTCGCGGACGCGTACGGCCCGAAGTAGCGGCTGCCGTCGGCGGGGAGCTTGCGCGTACGCTCGACGCGCGGGAAGTCGTCGGCCAGCGTGATCTTGATGTACGGGTAGCTCTTGTCGTCCTTGAGGCGGATGTTGTACCGGGGTCGGTACCGCTTGATGAGGTTCGCCTCGAGGAGGAACGCCTCCGAGTCCGAGTCGGTCAGCGTGTACTCGACGTCGGCGATCTTGTCGACGACGCTCCTGATCCGGTGGCCCTCGAGCGGGGCGAGCGCCTGCTTCTGCCAGTAGCTCCGTACGCGGTGCCGGAGGCTCTGCGCCTTGCCGACATAGACGACCTCGCCCCGGGTGTCTTTCATGAGGTACACGCCGGGTCGATCGGGCAGGTTCTTGAGGGAGGTGCGGTTTTTCCTGGGAGGCTACATACCGCCCGACGATGCGTGGCACGCAACGATTCAGGTCCGAGGGGGAACGAAGGCGTTGACGCCGGCGCCCTTGGAAGGCATTCGATGCGCCGGACGCATCGTGCCGCGGTCACCGCGCCGCGGGGACGGCCACCGACGCGGCTCCGAGGCCTGATCGATGCGGCGGGCGCAACGCCTGGCGACCGCGCCGCCGCGACCCCGATCCAGACCCCCGGAGATGTAACGGCCGGCGGACGGCCCCCGGCTGCCCGCCCGCCGGCCGTCGTCAGTAGGCTGGCCTTCAGCCCTTCGACGAACCGCGCATCACGACGTCACGGCATGACGGCGATGTCGAACCCCCCGGCCACCATTCCACGATCCAACGCATCCACGCGATAGCAACCACCCGGCGTCATGTCCCATGCGGCGAGGACGACCTCGACGATCCAGCGGTCTGCGCCGGCGTCGAACCGCAGCGGCAACGCTCCCGCGGCCGTAACGGTCCGTCCCGGGAGCCGTCCCCTGGCGTCCCGGGTCGAGGGGGCGGCCGGGCACGCGCCCAGGTCGGTCAGGCGAAGGGTCACCGGTCCGATCCGTTCCGCGACACCGTCGCGGAAGACCGCAATCTTCACCGGCAGGGTCCGGGCAGAACGGATCGTCACGCTTCCGTCGGCGCCGATTGGCGGCCCGAACGCCGCTCGCAGCCACGTCACCGTGACCGGGAATGCCGCCCGCGCGACATTGCCCGACCCGTCGGTCGCCGTGCACCGCACGGTCGTGGTACCGACGGCGAACGTCGAGCCCGAGGCCGGCGCGCAGGCGACGCTCGGCGAGGCGTCGACGACGTCATCCGCCCTGGGCATCGGGTATTTGACCGCCATGCCGCCGGCCGACGACGTGACGGCATCGAGCGACGTCGGCACGTCGGTGTAGACCGGCGGCCGCGTGTCCTGCACGGTGACCCGGAATGATCCCCGGGCCCGCATGCCACCGCTGTCGACGACGGCACAGTCGATCTCCGTCGTCCCGAGCCGGAGGAGCGTTCCGCTCACCGGATCGCATGCCGGCGCCGGGTCCGGGTTGTCTTCGGCGTCCGTGGCCGACGCCGACCATGCGCCGAGC
>VBHW01000136.1:3379-9928 GCA_005881055.1 Chloroflexota bacterium | reverse complement strand
CTGCGCGCCGGTAGCGGCCGAGGCGCTCGTACAGCAACCCGAGGCGCACGCGCTCGCGCCGCTCGTCGAGCCGGGCGATCGCGGCCTCTGCGAATGCTGCCGCCCGGAGCGGCCGTCCCGCCGCGAACGCCGCCTCGGCGGCTCGGCCCTGGAGCGCGGGCAGGCCCTCGGCCGCGGTCGAGCCGCTTGAGAGGTCGACGGTCGAGCCGACCGGGTCGGAGAGCTCGAGGACGTGGTCGAGCAGCTCGAGCGCGTCCTGCGGGGCGTCGACGTCCTCGGCACGCGCGGCCGCCTCGAGCGCCGACGCGCGAGCACGCCCGACGTCGTACGCCGCGAGCCAGCAGCGCGTGGCAGCCGCCGGCGCGTGGGCCAGGGCCGTCGCGACCGCCGCCAGGTGCCGGCGCCGCTGCAGCGGGAGCAGGTCGGCCGCGACGGCGCGGCCGATGAGGTCGTTGCGGAACGCGAGCGCGGTCGGGCCCTCGGCAGTGGCGTCGGCGACGATCCAGCTGTGCTCCAGCGCCTCGGCGATGCCGGCTGCGAGGGTTGGCTCGAGGTCGCTGTCGGGCCGGCGCGGGCCCGCCGAGCGTGGTGGCCGTCGGACTGAGCCGGACTCCAGGGCCGCCGCGACGGCTGCGAGCTCGCCGCGAGTGAGCGGGCCGTCGGCCGCCGCCACGAGACGGAGGAGGCGCCGGCACTCCGGGGAACGGCGGGCCAGCCGGGCGAGCACGAGCACGGCCAGCGAGCCGGCGAGCATCGCGCCACCCTCCTCGCGCCGGGCAGCGAGCAGCTCCTCGGCGACGAGGGGGTTGCCGTGTGACCGCTCCGCGACGAGCAGGAGGACGGAGGCGGAGGGACGCTCGCCCTCGATCCCTTCGACAAGGTCGGCGAGCTCGTCGCGCCCGAGCGGGCCGAGGTCGAGTCGCTCGGCGGGCCGCGGCGTGTCGGCCATCGCCGCCAGGTCTGCGTGGAACGGGTGGCCGCGCGTCATCTCGTCGGGCTGGTACGTGCCGACGACGACGAGCCGTTGCGGGCGCGACAACCGGGCGAGGAAGGTCACGAGCGCCCGCGTGGCCGCGTCGACGCCATGGAGGTCCTCCATGACGAGGAGGACCGGGCGTCGCTCGCCGAGGCTCGCGAGCAGGCCCACGAATCGTTCGAGGACCCGCGCCTGGCGTCGCTCGGGGGCGATGACCTGACGAGGTCCGCCGTCCACGCCGGCATCGGCGAGTCGCGGCTCGAGGGCCGGGAAGAGGCGAACGAGCTCGGCCCCGCCCGTGCCGACGACCGTGGCGAGCTCCGCGCCCGTGAGCGCCGCGAGGATCGGCGCGAGGCCGGCGACGATCGGTCCGTATGGGCTCGCCCGCTCCGCGGCCGTCGGACGGCCACGGATCACCGTGAACGGCTCGCTGAGGGCCGTGAGTCGCCGTTCCGTCTCGGTGAGGAGGCGCGATGCGCCGAGCCCGCCGGTTCCCGCGACGAGGAGCGTCGTCGACCGTCCCCCGGCCGCCTGGTCGAGGGCGATCGCGAGCCTGGCGAGCTCCCGCTCGCGCCCGACGAACCGCGCGCTCGTGTACCGGGCGGGCATGAGCCATTCTAGGGCCATGCGCGGCGCCGACCGGCCGGCCTCCGCGGATCGGCCGCACGCCGCCGTTCATCCAGCGGCGCCCCTCCTGCGTATCACCCGGCAGCACGACCGGTCCTTCCGGCCGGAAGGAGGGAGACCGATGCAGCCGAATGCGCTGACGAAGGGCTACATGGCGCTCGTCGGAGTCGTGCTCGTCGTCGTCGGGCTGCTCGGGTTCGTCGCGAACCCGATCGTCGGCGACCCGGCGGCCAACCCGATCTTCATCACCGGCGCCAACCACAACGCCATCCACATCGTGACCGGCCTGGTCGCCCTCTTCGTCGCGTTCGAGCTGACCGGCGCGCGGCAAGCGGCCGGGACGATCGCCTTCGGCGTCTTCTATCTCATCGTGTTCGCCGCCCTCGTCGTCAGCCCGGATCTCTTCGGCCTGCTCTACCCGGTGAGCCTGGCCGATCACGCACTCCACTTCGGTGTGGGCATCGTGTCCGTCGGCGTCGGCCTCATTGGCCGCGCGAGCACCACCGCGATGGCCCACTGACCCAGCCTCCCTCCTCCGGCGCCCGACCTGGGGATCGGGCGCCTCCGACTCTCCCCACGGACCCCCGGTCCCCTCACCGGGGGTCCGTCCCTTTCTGGCGGAGCCGCGCTGCTAGGCTCATCCCATGACGGCCGGCCGCCGCGAACCGCACCCGGCGAACACGCTCAACGAGCTGACCGGCGAGGAGTGGCTGTACTTCACGAAGTCCGTCTGGACGACGGCCTACCCGTCCGAGCTCGGCCACGCGCTGCGCAAGGGCCACGGCGCGAACAAGCCGCCGCGCCTGATGGCCCGCCTCATCAAGTTCTTCAGCCGGACGGGCGAGCTCGTGCTGGATCCGTTCGCCGGGGTCGGCGGCACGCTCCTCGGGGCCGCGATCGCGCGGGGGCCGCGACGCGCGCTCGGCGTCGAGCTCGACCCGCGCTGGGTCGCGATCTACGAGCGGGTCGTCCGCGAGCTCGCGGACGAACGCGATGGCGCCGGTCCGGTCCTGGCGGACCTCGGCACGGCGGATCCTGGCGGCGCACGATCGTTCGATCCGTCGGGCTGTGAGCTTCGGCAGGGCGATGCCCTCGTCCTCCTGCCGGCGCTCGCCGACGAGTCGGTCGACTTCGTCGCGACCGATCCGCCGTACAACGTGCAGCTGCCGCTGACGATGGCGGGTGGGCCGCTCGCCGAGACACATGCCAACCGGCGTACCGACTACGCCATGGTGAGCAGCGACCCGGCCGACCTCGCCAACAGCGCCGACTACGGGGAGTTCCTCGACCGGATGGCCACCGTCCTCGGACAGGTCCGGCGCGTGCTCCGTCCGGGCGGGTATGCGTGCCTCATCGTGCGCGACGCGTATCAGGACGGTCGCTACTTCTTCACGGGCGCCGATCTCGCCGGACGCGCGTCAGCCGTCGGGCTCGTCCCGAAGGGCGACCTCATCTGGTACCAGGCCGGCACGCGGCTGCGGCCGTACGGTTACCCGAAGTCGTTCGTCCCGAACATCGCCCACCAGCACATCCTGGTCCTCCGCAACCAGGGCTGACGTCAGGGCTGGTTGCGCACCCGCAGGTAGGCGGCGAGGACGTCGCTGTCGATCTCGTCGGTCGCTTCGGGGAACGTCCGACCGGCGTTGGGGGACCACGACTCGACGACGTCGCCGAGCGTCATGCGATGGAGCCAGCCCTGGCTGCCGTCGGGGCAGAGCACGAGCCAGAACGAGCCCGACCGCTGGAGCAGCTGGACCTCGTCCCCCTGGTCGAGCAGGCCGATCTCCTGCGATCGGAGCTCGTCCGGGGCGTCCAGCAGGCGGACGACGCGGTAGCGGATGCGGCGGCGCTCGTGGCCGTCGACGGGGTTCACGACCCCCGAGTCGAAGCTCAGCCGGATCTCTTCCGACTCCATGCGCAGCGGGTCGGACTTGCGGGCGGCCAGGAGCGACGGCCGGCGCCAGCGCGGCATTGCGGATTCGTCGGTGCCGGACGAGCCCTCGAGAACGAGGCCGGCAGCCGGCGCGACCGCGAGTGCTGCCGCGCTCGCCGCGAGCACGGCGTCGGGCTCGGGCTGCTCGCCGTCACGGCGCCGCTTGCCGAACAGGAACGCCATGGCTGCGACGGTCGTCGCCGTCGTCGAGAGGAGCGCGACGAGGATGCGCTCGCGCGGGTCGACCCCGGTCGAGCCGAGGGCGTCCAGCAACCGAGCACCCGGCGAGTCCGCCCACGGGACGCGCCCGCCTCCGCCCGACGACTGGACGCCGGGCACGGCGTCGGGCTCCGCCGCGATGGGTGCCCCGACCGTGCCGGCCACGAACTCCGCGGGAGCGGGCTCGTCGACGCCCGCAGGACCGTCGGGCCGGTGCACCCGGGACGCTCCAGCCGCCGATCCGGTCGGGTCGGCAGGGTCGCTCGTGACGCTGCCTCCGTCGAGCGTTCCGCTCGCGGAGCCGCCGTCGCCGGCCGAACCTTCGCCGGCGCCGGCCGAACCTTCGCCGGCGCCGCCACTTCCGCCGGAGCCGCCACTTCCGCCGGAACCGCCACTTCCGCCGGAGCCGCTCGAGCCGCCGGTCTCGTCGGTCGAGCCGCCACCGGACGTCGACCGTGAGATCGACACCGAGCCGCCACCGATCGAGTCGGTGAACTTGCGGGCGTCCGCAGCGCTGAACGTCACCTTGTGCGTCCCGGCCGGCAGGCGAAGGGCGACCCGGAACCGCACGCCCGACTTGTAGTCACTACCTGACGACGCGGGGCGCATCGCATGCGCCGTCCCACCGATTACCACGCGCACGGTTGCCGGTGCGCTCCCCTCGCGGTTGCGGTAGGTGACGGTGAACGTGATCGTCGTCGCGGTCGATCCCGAGCGCGGCGACACGGCCGGGTTCAGGAGCTTCGTGGGGCCGGTGACGGCAGCGGCGGGCCCCGGCCAGGGCGACGACATTGCCGCGATCGGCGCCGCCAAGTACGCCCGGGCGGCGGCGTTTCGCGCGATGAGTTGGGCGAACGGCAAGAACCAGCCCTCCGGGCACCGGACATGGTTCCGGTGTTGCCGGGAGCATGCTGGCGGGCGGAGCGGGACCGCAATGGTACGGGTTTACCCCCTAACGCGGACCAGCGGTCCCGGGAGGTGCCCGGAGGAACCGTCGTCCGCGCACCTCCGCGGAAGCCCCGTGGGCCCCTAGTCCCGGCCGCTCGCAGCCGAATGCGCCATGGCGTTGGACCCGGGCGATCGCGATGCTGTCCCCATGCAGGTGCTCTTGCCTCGACGTGCCCGGCGCCCGCACCCAACGACGGTCGTGCGGGTGGTGCTGGGCGGCATCGCCGGCGCGGTGGTGCTCGTCGCGGGAATCGCACTCGCGTGGCTCGCCTTCGCCACCCCGCTGATGCGCGGCTTCGAGATGCCCGTCCGCCCGACGCCTGGCCAGATGGCTGCCGGGATCACCGCATGGGCGTTCGCGCTGACAGCGCCGGGCGCATGCATCGTCATCGGGCTGGCGCGGCTGGCTGCGACGACCGAGAGTCTCGCGTACCTCCGCCGCAGACCGGGATCGACCACGCTGTCGGGGCGCCTCGGCCCCGAGTATCTCGTCGCGCCAAACGTCCATCTACCCGACGGACGCCGCGTGCCGGAGATCGTCATCGGGCCGCACGGCGTCGCGCTCCTGCAGCCCGCCCCGCCGGCGCACGCCTCCCGCCACAACGGAACCCGCTGGGAAGTGCGCATGGACCGGAAGTGGGTGCCGATGGAGAACCCGCTCGAGCGAGTGACACGTGACGCGGAGGCGGTCCGACGGTGGATCGCGGCGGAGGACAACGACTTCCTCGTCAAGGTGCACGCCGCGCTCGTGTCGTCCGACGAATCGATCCAGCGGACCGCGACGTGCGCGGTGATCGCCCGCGACCAGATCGGCCCGTGGCTGGCGGCGTTGCCGCCGCAACGCACCCTCAGCGACGCGCGACGGGAACGGTTGATCGACCTCGTTCGCGAGGCCGTCTGACCGACGCCTCCGCGGCCACGGCAAGGTCGGCCGCGAGCGACTCGAGCGCCGCGCGCCGTTCCTGGGCGGTGGCCATCCGCAGGACGGCCGACGGGTGGATCGTCGCGAGAGCCGGGACGCCCATCGGCGATGGCATGACCCGGCCGCGGGACGTGGTGACGCGGAAGTCCGGGCCAATGACGGCCTGGGCCGCCGTCGCCCCGAGGAGCACCATGACGTCGGGCTGCACCAGGCCGAGCTCGGCCTCGAGCCAGGGCCGGCAGGCCCGGACCTCCGCACGACTCGGGCGCTCGTGCAGGCGGCGCTTGCCGCTCGGGCGCCATTTGAAATGCTTCACGACGTTCGTTACGAAGATCCGCTCGCGGTCGATACCCGCCTCGGCGAGCGCCTGATCGAGGACTCGGCCAGCCGGACCGACGAACGGATCCCCGACGATGTCTTCGCGGTCGCCCGGCTGCTCGCCGACGAGCATGAGCGCGGCCGGGACGGGCCCGGCGCCGAAGACGGTCTGCGTCGCCTTCTCCCACAGGCTGCACCCTCGGCAGCCGGCCGCGGCCGCTCGAAGTGCGGGCAGCGTTCGTTGGGCCGGTAGGAACGCCTCGGCACCCAGCTCCGTCGCCGGGTCGGCGAGCGAGGGGCGATCGCCGGGTGGCATCGTGCCCGATCCTATCCATGGCATCGTTGCGACCCAAGCGTCGCCGCCGCATGTCGGGTTGCAACCCGCCGACAGCGTCAGGAGGGTCGCCGCGACCGTCCGCGGACGGCGGGGAACCCGGAGCGGCCCCGCGGCGTCTGCGGCCTGGCACGATCAGCGTTTCGTGTCGTCTGCCGCGCGTCCTTCCGTCGCACATGAGGAGCTCACGACTCATGCGGACATCTCGCCCGCTCACCCTCGGTATCGTCGCCGTCGCCTTCGCCGCATGCACGTCAGGACCTGCCGCTTCT
>VBHW01000136.1:1385-3374 GCA_005881055.1 Chloroflexota bacterium | reverse complement strand
GATCGACCATCCGACCGGAGCGAAGGACCTCGTCATCCGGTACGAGACCGTCGGTGGCTTCGTCGCACCGCAGGCGCTCCTCGGTCGCTACCCGACGATCTCGATCTACGGCGACGGAACCGTCATCACGGAAGGCCCGCAGATCACGATCTTCCCCGGCCCGGCGCTGCCGAGCCTCGTCGCGACGAAGATCTCGGAGGCGGGCCTCCAGAAGCTTCTCCAGCTCGCCCTCCAGGCCGGCCCGACGCCGGAACCGCGCAGTTCACGGTCGTCGCCGGCGGCGCGCGGCACACGACGTCGGCATACGCCCTCGGCGAGTCGGGTGACGGGAACGGGCTCGATCCGGCAGTCGCCGCACCCCGGGTGCGTCTGCGGACGTTCGTTGCGCGCCTGGCCGATCTCCGCGGGACGCTCGGCGCCGAGCTGCTCGGCCCGGAGACGCAGTACGCGTTCATGGCGACCCGCCTGTACGTTGGACCGATGGATGCCGGCGTGGCCGAGCCGGCGCAACGAGCCGTCGACTGGCCGCTCGCGCAGCCGCTGGCCACATTCGGCCAGGCGGGAGGCGGCGGCCCGGGCGGAGGCGGCCCGGGGGCCCTCGCCTGCGGCGTCGTCGGCGGCGCGGACCTCGAGACGCTCCGGCCGGTCCTCGGTCGCGCGAACCAGGGGACGCCGTGGCGAAGCGGCGGGAAGCTCTACTCGATCCTCGTCCGCGTGCTCCTGCCCGACGAGTCGGGGTGCCCGCCACCCCAGGTGTGACGGCCCGAGTGTCGGGGGGCGGGGTACGGTCGCGGCCCTACTGACCGCCCAGCAGCTTTCCCGCGAGCGACCGGAGGAGGAACGGCCGCGGCGCAAGGTCGCGGCGGGAGCGGTTCCCGTCTGAGTTGGGCTGGCCGTCGCCGCCCCACATGGCCGGCAGGCTCGCGGCGAGGTCGCGCTCCTCGTCGGTCATCTCGGCGACGAGCGGCAGGTCGTCAGGGTCGAAGGGCCGGGCCTGCACGTCGACGGGCCGCGGCGGGCGTGCGTACGCCGGCTGGCCCATCAACTTCGGGAGCGCCACATGGTGCTCTTCCTGCTGGTTCACACGTGACCTCGACCGGGCTCCTTCATCGGGGCCGACGAGTCGACCCCACGAGGATGATAGCGACGGCAGGGTACCGCGGAATGGTACGGATGGGCTACCCCTTTTGCGAGCCGTCTCCGCACGGATCTGGTGCTCGAGCGCCCCGCGGACCGCGTCGCCACGGCGCATGGAGGACCTCCACCTAGACGAGGAGGGGCTTGAGGAGCTGGCCCTCCACGACGAGGACGAGATAGGCGATCGGCAGCGCCGCCAGGAACCCGAGCGCGGCGCTCCACGCAGAGCGAACGACGCGGGTCCCCGAACCCGTCGGCTGGGGCACGACGAAGTACGTGACGACGCTGCCGCTGGCTAGGACGACCACGATGAATCCGAGGACCGCGAGGCTCCGCAGGTCGCCACCGGGCAGCGACGCACCTCTCGAGAGGGCGACGTCGTAGGCGAGGTACGCGAGCCCGAGCACGACGGCGACGGTCAGGCTGCTCGCGACGGCGCGGACCACCGGCCGGGGAGCGTGTCGGAACTGACGCCAGCGGATGGCGATCCACGATCGGCGGGGCACGGTCGTGGGGCGCTGCTCCGACGGCGGCACGACCGACACCTCAGCCGGCCTCGCCGAGCATCGCGAGCGTCGGCCGTCGTGGCAGCGTCTCGGGCGTGTGGCGCGCCAGCTCCTCGACGGCGGCCACCGCTCGGTCGAGCTCGTCCTCCGTGTTGAAGAACCCGACGCTGAAGCGGAGCCGGTCCGTCTCGGGGATGGCCCGGGCGATGATGAACGCCCGCCGGCCGAGCTCCTCGAGCGCTGCCTCCGCCGGCCAGCCGGCGATCGAGAACGCGATGAGCGGCCCGCTACCGCCCGGCGTGACGACGTCGACGCCTGGGATCGCGGCGAGCGCGTCGATCGTCCG
>VBHW01000136.1:0-1222 GCA_005881055.1 Chloroflexota bacterium | reverse complement strand
AAGGTCGGGCGGAGCCGGTCGATCGTCGACTCAGCCGCCCAGAGTGCACCCAATCCGTCGGGCCCGAGCAGCCACTTGTGGCCCGAGACGGCGTACGCGTCCGCGCCGAGGGCGCCGACGTCGACCGGGATCGCGCCAGCCGCCTGCGCGCCGTCGACGAGGACGAGCGCTCCGCGCGCGTGCGCCAGATCGGCGATCGCCCGGACCGGCAGCACCGCACCGGTCGTCCAGCAGACGTGCGACAGCACGACGAGCCGCGTCCGATCGTCGATCGCCCGATCGAAGGCGGCGAGCGTGGCGTCGTCATCGCCGCCGTTGCCGATGTCGACCAACCGGAGGTCGATCCCGCGCCGGTCGCGCAGCGTGAGGAGGGGCCCCAGCCCCCCGACGTGCTCGAGCGTCGTCGTGACCGCCCGATCGCCCGGTTCCCAGTCGAGGCCCCACGCCGCGACGTTCATCGCCTCCGTCGCCGAATGCGTGAGAGCGACCGTGCCGACGTCGGCGGTCAGGATGGCCGCCAGGGCCGCCCGGGCCTCGGCCATCCGCTCGAGCGCATCGAGATGATCCGCCTCGCTGCTCCGACCGAGGGTCATCTCGTGCTCGGAGAACTCCGCCATCGCGCGCGCCGTCTCGCGCGGCAGCGGGCCGACCGACCCGGTGTTCAGGTAGATGCCCGCGTTCGTCGCCGGCAGCGCCTCGCGCACGGCCGACAGCTTCTCGAGGTCGGGCATGAAGGGCGAGACCACGGCTCCGTATGATAGCCAGCATGCTCTCCCAGCCCGAACGGCGATGAGCGGGTACGCGCGGCCCGAGCTCCTCGCCAGCGCCGAGTGGCTGGCCGACAACATCGGTCGACCGGGGCTGCGCGTCCTCGACGTCCGCTGGCGACCCGACGGCACCGGCCACGCCGCCTACCTGGCCGGTCACATCCCGAGCGCGGTCCACCTCGACTGGGCGACCGACCTGGTCGAGCCGAGCGACCCGAGCGGGCTGTACGTCCTCGCCGGCCCTGAGCACGTCGGATCGGCCCTGAGCCGGGCGGGAGTCGGCGACGGGACGACCGTTGTCCTCTACGACGACATGGCGGCGCTGTTCTCGTCCCGGGTGTGGTGGAGCCTCCGCGTCTACGGCTTCGAGTCCGCCCGGATCCTCGACGGCGGGTACGGGGCGTGGGTGGGCGAGGGCCGGCAGATCTCGAACGCGCGAACGGCACCCGAGCGTG
>VBHW01000071.1:12439-13790 GCA_005881055.1 Chloroflexota bacterium | reverse complement strand
GACGCAGAACGGGACGTGGACGTAGAGCGCGACCGGGGGACTCGGGGCCATGTCGAGGTTGGCCGGGCGGACTCCGGCGAGCGCCGGGCCGGTCATCGATCGAAGCCGGGGTGCTCCTGCGCGCCGACGGAGTTCCAGCCGTCGGGCGTCTCCAACCGGCTGGCGACGTCTTCGTCTTCGCGGCCCCGCAGGGCGACCTGCCCCGCGTGACCCGTCGCCAGGAACATCGCGACCCGCGTGATCGCGTGCCCGAGGAATGCGGCGCCGATCCCGCCGGTCTGGATCGTCACCCAGCCGCTGGCGAGCCCGAGGACGAGCACGAGCACGAGCATGTAGCGGTCGCGGCCGGGTGCCCCGACGCGCGTCGCGAGCGCGTAGACGAGGGCCTGGATGATGTTCGCGGCCGTCGGGTCGAGGCCCGTCAGGAGGATGAAGCCGAGCAGGAGACCCCGGAACGTCGCCTCGTCGATGAACGCGGTGGCCACCGTGTTGATGATCGAGCCGGGATAGGACAGGACGTCCGGCAGCCGGAGGTGTCGGTAGCGCATGTAGGCGAACGCGATCGCCTGCGCGATCCCGACGAGCCCGTAGCCGAAGCCATAGACGATCACCTGGAAGCGGTCGCCCAGCGTCAGGAACAGGTCGCTCGGCGTCGGGTGGATGAGCGCCGCGACCGCGACGAGCCCGAAGCCGACGAGGTACCAGCCGAGGCGGCGGCGGAGCGCAGGTCGGCGACCGTCCCGGGCCACCTCGTCGTACTCCGCCGCGCCGAAGTGCTGCGCGTCCAGGCGGAGCAGGACGAGGAGCAGGAGCAACCCGATGGCGATGAATCCGCCGAAGGACCCGCGGAGCGCCCCGAAGACCGTGTCCATATGGCCCTCAGACGCCGATCCTGGGCGCGCGGTGACGACCGGGCGGCACGATCACGCCTCGTCTATCCGGAGCATCGCCAGGAATGCCTCCTGGGGAATCTCCACGGAACCGACCCGCTTCATCCGCTGCTTCCCCGCCCTCTGCTTCTCGAGCAGCTTGCGCTTCCGGGTGATGTCCCCACCGTAGCACTTGGCGAGGACGTTCTTGCGCATCGCCCGCACGGTCTCGCGCGCGATGACGTTGCTCCCGATCGCCGCCTGGATGGGCACCTCGAACATCTGGCGCGGGATGAGCTGGCGCAGGCGGTCGACGAGCGCCCGGCCCACCGAGGGCGCGCGGTCGCGATGGACGATGAGGCTGAGGGCGTCGACCGGCTCGCTGTTCACGAGGATGTCGACCTTCGCGAGGTTCGCCGGCCGGTAGCCGGCCTCCTCGTAGTCCATGCTCGCGTAGCCGGCCGTCCGGCTCTTCAGCTGGT
>VBHW01000071.1:10647-12427 GCA_005881055.1 Chloroflexota bacterium | reverse complement strand
GGGGCATCTCGAAGCGGAGGAGCACGCGGGTCGGGTCGAGGTACTCCATGTCGAGGAACGTCCCCCGGCGGTTGCGCCCGAGCTCCATGAGCGTCCCGATGTACTCGGCTGGGGAGACGATGCTCAGGCCCACCCACGGCTCCTCGATGGCGTCGAACTCGGAGGCGTCCGGCAGGAGCGACGGGTTGTCGACGACGAGGGTGCCCCGGCCGTGGCTGAGCTGGACGTGGTACTCGACCGACGGGGCGGAGGCGATGAGGTCGAGGTCGAACTCGCGCTCCAGCCGCTCCTGGACGATCTCCATGTGCAGGAGGCCGAGGAAGCCGCAGCGGAACCCGAAGCCGAGCGCGACCGAGCTCTCCGGCTCGTAGGTGAAGCTCGCGTCGTTGAGGTGGAGCTTCTCGAGCGCGTCCCGCAGGAGCGGGTAGTCCTCCCCGCTGACCGGGTAGAGGCCGGCGAAGACGAGGCTCTTCGCGGGCTGGTAGCCGGGCAGGGGCTCCGCCGCGGGGTTACGGGCGTTCGTCACCGTGTCGCCGACCTGCGCGTCGCGGACGCTCTTGAGCCCGGTGGCGACGTAGCCAACCTCGCCGGCATGGAGCGAGCGGACCGGCACGAGCTGCGGCCGGAACACGCCGAGCTCGAGGATCTCGGACTCGGCGCCGCTGCCCATGAGGCGGACTGTGTCATGGGCGTGGATCGTGCCCTCCGACAGCCGGACGTACGCGATGACGCCCTTGTACGCGTCGTAGTGCGAGTCGAAGATGAGGCCGCGGAGGGGTCTGTTCGGATCGCCTTTCGGCGGCGGGACCCGCTCGACGAGCGCCTCGAGGATCGCCGGGACGCCGGTCCCCTCCTTGGCCGATGCGAGGAGCACCTCCTCGCGAGGGATCGCCAGGACGTTCTCGAGCTCGTCCATGACGAGCTCCGGCTGCGCCGACGGCAGGTCGATCTTGTTGAGGACCGGAATGATCGTCAGGCCCTCGCGGAGCGCCAGGTGGACGTTCGCCAGCGTCTGCGCCTCGATGCCCTGGCTCGCGTCGACGACGAGGATCGCGCCCTCGCACGCCTGCAGGCTGCGGCTGACCTCGTATGTGAAGTCGACGTGGCCGGGCGTGTCGATGAGGTTGAGCCCGTAGATCAGGCCGTCGCGGGCCGTGTACTCGAGCCGGACCGCGCGCGCCTTGATCGTGATGCCCTTCTCGCGTTCGAGGTCCATCGAGTCAAGGACCTGGCTCGTCATCTGCCGGGCGTCGATCGTGTGCGTCAGCTCGAGGAGCCGATCGGCGAGCGTGGACTTCCCGTGATCGATATGGGCCGAGAAGTTGCGCAGCCGCTCCTGTGGGATGATCACGAGGCCGGAGTGTAGCGGGGTCGTGATCCGATCCCGCAGGACGACGTCCTCGCGCTGCGGGACCGTCGGCGGGGGCTCGACCTGCTACCATTTGCCGTCGCGCCGCGCTCGCCCGCCCAGTGCGTCCCCTCGCGAGCCCGCCGCGTTCCAGAGAGGTTCGAACATTGGCAACGAAACCGCGTGGCTGGACCGGCGCCCGGACGCCTTCCGCCCTCAAGCGGGTCCGCAGCGCCGCACGCCGCGAGGCGATCAACCAGCCGCGCCGGAGCGAGGCCAAGACCCTCGTCGCGAAGGCGGTGCGAGTCGCCACCGGCATCCAACCGGGTGACGCGGATCAGGCGCTCGTCGAGGCGCTGTCGGCGCTCGACAAGGCGGCCAAGAGCGGCGCCATTCACCCCAATGCGGCGGCACGCCGCAAGTCACGCCTCG
>VBHW01000071.1:3197-10568 GCA_005881055.1 Chloroflexota bacterium | reverse complement strand
TCGCCGCGAGCAAGGCCGCCAAGGCGAAGGGCGCCCAGACAGCCGCCGGCAAGGCGCGCGCAGCTCTCTCGAAGACCGCCCGCACGGAGGCGGCCGAGGCTGCGAAGGGGGCGACCTCCGAACCCGCGACAGCCCGCACGCGGACGGCCACGACTCGAACGACGAAGAGCGCGGCCCCGAAGGCGGCCGCGAAGACGACCGCGACGCGCTCGACTCGGAAGTCGACCCCGAAGGAATAGCCCTGCGCCCGAGGCTATCTGGCTGGAGCTCCAACGAGTCACGACGCGACTCGCTCAGCCGTGTCCAGCCCCACCAATGCACACGATGACTGGGTGGATCCCGCGGGTCGCCCGGTCGTGCACGGGCGTGCCCCGCAGGTCACCCGCGTAGTCGTCTGGCGCATGAATGGCGCGCCGGGAGCCGCGAGCTAGGCCGTCTCGCCTCCTGGCTCCCGCGTAGCACCAGTACAGAACCGCGCCGACGAGGCTTCCGACGGTCGACACCATCAGGAGCGTGCCCGCGGTCGCGAGCTGCTGCGACCAGTAGAACGCCGAGAACGTGGCGACGTCCGTGATGCCGGCACTCTCGAGGCGCGCTGGCCCACCGTCCTGGGCGAGGTAGCGGGCGTACACGCACTCTGCCCCGGGCCGACATGACAGCGGTGCGCCCAGGCTCCCGTCCCGGTAGCCGTTGTCGGCGGCGAAGAAGAGCGCCTTCACCCCGAGCAGCAGCGCCGCGAGTGCAAGGCCCGTGACAGCCCCTGCGAACACGCCGTTGACGAGGATCCGCGGCCAGGGCCCCGACCGGCGCTCCGAGCGCCCGTTCGCGTAGTAGCCGATGAGCAGGCCGGCGAGCGGTGCGAGCAGCCAGTAGATCGGCTCCACCGGGATCACGAGCAGGAAGCTGACACCGATGACGAGCGCCATCCCGACACCGACGCCGGCGCCGACGAGCGCGCCCCGATCGACGAGGCGGGTCACGCGCGGGCCCCTGCCGCCTGCGGCGAGGCCTGGTGCGAGGACCCCGATGTCCGCGAGGTTGCGAGCGCCGCGCGACCGCCGTATTCGGCCGCGTCTCCGAGCTCCTCCGCAATGCGCAGCAGCCGGTTGTACTTCGCGACGCGCTCCGATCGGGACGGCGCACCCGTCTTGATCTGGCCCGTGCTCATCGCCACGACGAGGTCGGAGATCGTCGTGTCCTCTGTCTCGCCGGAGCGGTGGGACACCACCGAGGCCCAGCCCGCCCGCCGGGCGAGAGCGATCGCGTCGATCGTTTCGGTGAGCGTCCCGATCTGATTGAGCTTGATGAGCACCGCGTTCGCGGAGCCCTCGTCCAGGCCTCGCTGGATCCGCTTCGTGTTCGTGACGAACAGGTCGTCTCCGACCAGCTGGACCCGGTCACCCAGCCGCTCCGTGAGGAGGCGCCACCCCTCCCAGTCGTCCTCGGCCAGCCCGTCCTCGATCGAGACGATCGGATACCGGTCGCACCAGCCTGCCCAGAGCTCGACGAGCTCGGCCGAATCGAGCGTGCGGCCCTCGCGATCGAGGTGGTACGTGCCCACGCCGCCCTCTTCGAGGAACAGCTCGGACGTGGCGGGGTCGAGCGCGATCGCGACATCCTCGCCCGGCCGGTATCCGGCCCGCTCGATCGCCCGGAGGATGACTTCGACTGCGGCCTCGTTCGACGGCAGGCTCGGCGCGAAGCCGCCCTCGTCGCCCTGGCCCGTGGCGTGGCCGGCGTCATGCAGGATCGAACGGAGCGCCGCGAAGATCTCCGACCCGGCGCGCAGGGCCTCCGGGTAGTTCGGCAGACCCACCGGCATCACCATGAACTCCTGGAAGTCCGTCGAGTCCTGCGCGTGCTTGCCGCCATTGAGGATGTTGAACATCGGGACCGGCAGCAGCCGGGCGCCCACCCCACCGAGGTAGCGGTACAGCGAGAGGTCGTGGGCGGCCGAGGCCGCGTGGGCGCAGGCGAGCGAGACGCCGAGGATCGCATTCGCGCCGAGCGACGCCTTGTTCGGCGTCCCGTCGAGTTCCACAAGGATCCGGTCGATGCCCGCCTGGTCGGCCGCGTCGAGCCCGTCCAGCTCGGGGCCGATCCGGTCGGTCACGTTCGCGACCGCCTGGAGGACCCCCTTCCCGCCGAATCGCTCGGGATCGCCGTCCCGGAGCTCGACCGCTTCATGGGCGCCGGTCGACGCACCGGACGGCACGGCGGCACGACCGACCGATCCATCACCGACGACGACGTCGACCTCGATCGTGGGGTTGCCCCGCGAGTCGAGGATCTCCCGCGCGTCGACGGAGACGATCGTCGTATCCACGCCGGCCATCAGGGCACCGTCATCGGGAAATCACCGTCGCGCCTTGGCGGACGAGCCCGCTGCGGCCGAGCCCGCGCCCGAACCCGCGGAGGTACCTGCCGCCGCGGCCTCCGGCTCGCGATCGAGGAGGACGGCGATCCCGGGCAGCTCACGACCCTCGAGGAACTCGAGTGACGCGCCCCCGCCCGTGCTGATGTGCGTGAACTTCGAGGCCAGGCCCTGCTTCTCGATCGCGGCGACCGAGTCGCCACCGCCGACGACGACCGTCGCGCCGCCCTCCGCCTTCGCGGCGAGGAAGCGCGCCATCGCGTTCGCGCGTTCGTCCCGTGGGCGAACGACGGGATCTCGAACACGCCGAGCGGGCCGTTCCAGAAGACGGTCCGTGCCGGCTCGAGCGCCTCCTCCATGCGCTGGCGGCTCTGGACGGCCACATCGACGATGTGCCAGCTCGCCGGCAGCTTCTCGGCCATGAGCGTCTTGTATTCCGTCCCGCGTGTGACCTCCTTGGCGACGATGACGTCGATCGGGAGGATCACCGGCACGCCCTTCGCCTCGGCCGCCGCGAGGATCCGCCGAGCGTCCTCGACCCGGTCCGGCTCCGCGAGGCTCTTGCCGATGGCCTTGCCCTGGGCGAGGAGGAACGTGTTCGCCATGCCGCCCCCGACGACGAGCACGTCGACCTTTGTCAGGAGATTCTCGAGGACCTTGATCTTGTCCGAGACCTTCGCCCCTCCAACGACCGCGCCGAACGGATGCGCGGGGTTGTCGAGGAGGTTGCCGAGGGCCTTGATCTCGGCCTCCATGAGCAGGCCCGCGTAGGCGGGCAGGAGCTTCGCGACGCCGACCGTGGAGGCGTGTGCGCGGTGGGCGGTCCCGAACGCGTCGTTGACATAGATCTCGGCGTACGAGGCGAGGGTCGCCGCGAACTTGGGGTCGTTCTTCTCCTCCTCGGCATGGAAGCGGAGGTTCTCGAGCATGAGCACCTCGCCCGTGCGCAGTCGTCGGACGGCGTCCTCGGTTCCCAGGCCGAGCGCATCTCCGGTCACGGGCACGTTGCGGTTGAGGAGCTGAGAGAGCCGTTCCGCGACCGGGCGGAGGCGCAGCCCGTCCTGGACCTTCCCGTCGGGCCGGCCGAGATGGCTCGCGAGGATCACCCGCGCGCCCTGCGCGAGCAGGTAACGGATCGTCGGCAACGACGCGCGGATCCGCTGGTCGTCCGTGACCTTCCCGTCGGCGAGCGGGACGTTGTAGTCGACGCGGACGAAGACGCGCTTGCCAGCGGCGTCGACGTCGCGAACGGTGAGCTTGTCCATGGTCATCGGGCCGCTCGGCCGCGCCTCAGGCGCGGGCGGGTGCGGGCAGCCGGGCGGCGACGAAGGCGATGAGGTCGGCCACGCGGCAGCTGTAGCCCCACTCGTTGTCGTACCAGGAGATGACCTTCACCATCGTCCCCCCGAGCACCATCGTGGACTCCGCGTCGATGATCGACGACCGGCTGTCGCCGCGGAAGTCGGTCGACACCAGGGGCTCGTCCGACACCCCGAGGATGCCCTGCAGCGGTCCGGCCGCGGCATCCCGGAAGGCGGCGTTGACCTCCTCGACGGTCGTCTCCGTTCGGACGTCGGCGGTGAAGTCGACGACGCTCACGGTTGGCGTCGGGACGCGCAGGCTGAACCCGTCGAAGCGGCCCTTGAGGTCCGGGATGACGAGCGCGAGGGCCTTCGCGGCCCCAGTAGTCGTCGGGATGATGTTCAGGCCGGCCGCGCGAGCTCGGCGGGGATCCTTGTGGGCGACGTCGAGGATGCGCTGGTCGTTCGTGTAGCTGTGGATCGTGTTCATGAGGCCGCGCTCGATCACGAACCGGTCGTGGACGACCTTCGCCGCAGGCGCGAGACAGTTCGTCGTGCAGCTCGCGTTGCTGATGATGTTGTGAGTGGCGGGGTCGTAGCGGCCTTCGTTCACGCCGAGGACGATCGTGATGTCCTCTCCCTTGGCGGGCGCGCTGATGACGACCTTGCGGGCGCCCGCATCGAGATGCGCGCGCGCCTTGTCCGCGTCGGTGAACAGGCCGGTGGACTCGAGGACGATGTCGACGCCGAGGTCGCGCCACGGGAGCGTCGCAGGATCCCTGACCTGGAGCACCTTGATCTCGCGCCCATCGATGATCAGGGCGTCGGCGGTGTGGTCGACCGTGCCCGGGTACGCCCCATACGTCGAGTCGTGCTTGAACAGGAGGGCGTTGATCTCGGTCTCGACGAGATCGTTGACCGCCACGACCTCGACGTCAGGTGCCCGCTCGATGAGCGCCTTGAGGGACTGGCGGCCGATGCGGCCGAAGCCGTTGATGCCGACGCGGGTGGCCATGGGTCGTGAGCCTCCTGTGGAACGGTCTCCGCCGATGCCGCCTGGGCGGGCGAGCTTCAGGCGTCCCTGTGCGGTGGCGAGCGAGCGATCGACCGCGCGTCGCCGTGGGGCGAGCCGGCTCCGACGCCGTCGAGCGGGACCGTTCGAACGATCAGGGCGAGACCACCATTGCTGGGTCGGAGCGCCCGTCCGGTGCGGCGGCCGACGACGTGGGATGCCCGGTCATTCTAGCAAAGGGCCGATCGGATCCAGCCGGAGGCCGCTGCAAGGCCGTGACGACGGATGAGCCTGCCGGCGGCGATGGAACGACCCCCGCCGGATCGGCGGGGGTCGTTCGGACGTTCGATGCCGAGACCGTCAGCCGCCGATCTTGAACACCTTGTTGCCACACTTCGGACAGGTGCCCTGGAGTGCCGGCTTGCCATTCTTCATCGTGATGCGGGTCGGGTTCACGACCTCGACCTTCATCTTGTCCTTCACACAGTAGGCTTGGGCCATTCGTGCGGTCCTCCTCTGTCTCTGTGTCGGCGCGGGACGTCTGTCTCGCGTCCGTAGCTCACGGTGTTCCCCACAACGACGGTCGCCAGCGCTCCGTCGCTGCGTTTCGCTTCTGGCGGTCCATCTCGGCGAGGATCCGCAGCCCCTCGAGGCCCGTCTCCACGCAGGCCGCCTCGGCCCGCTCCTTCGCGTCCCCGGTGACGAAGTCGCCCGTGGACCGCTGCGCGTAGACCGCGCACACGACCCCGGCCCGACTCCTGGCCAATCCGGCCAGGACGAGGAGCGCCGATGCCTCCATCTCGAAGTTGAGCACGCGCTGGCGCGCCATCTCCTCGGCGAAGTCGGGATACCGGATCGGCAGCTGCGGGATGGGACGCCCCTGCGCCCCGAAGAACCCCGGTGCCGTTGCCGTGATCCCGACATGCGCCCGGTGTCCGAGCCGATTCGCGGCCTCGACGAGCGCCGCGACCGCCTCGTAGTCGGCAACCGCGGGATACCCGTCGTGGACGAAGAAGCTCGTGGTCGCCTCGAGGCGGACCGCTCCGCTCGTGATGACCAGCTCCCCCAGCCCGATCTCCGGTTGGAGCGAGCCGCAGGAGCCGACCCGGATGAAGGTCGGCCGTTCCGTGATCGCCAGGATCTCGGCCACCACGATCTCGACGTTGTCGGTGCCGATCCCGGTCGAGACCACCGAGACGGGCTGACCCCGATACGAGCCGGTGACCGTCGCGAACTCCCGGTTCCGCCGCTCGACCTCGATCGAATCGAGGCGCGTGGCGATCCGGGCTGTCCGGTCGGGGTCTCCGGGGAGGAGGATGTACTCGGCCAGGTCGCCCCGTCCGAGTCCGATGTGGTACTGCCGTTCTCCCACTGGGAGGGCGACGCGGTGGTCCGCGCTCGTCGGCAAAACCCGTCCTCGCTCCATGGTGCCGTTCCGCTGGCGCGAAACTCGGGCGAGGATAGCCCCGCGTTCGTGCGTGAGTCAACTCGGGCCGTGCGTGGGTCGTGCGTGAGCCGCCCCTCGTCGGGGCGCGTGGACGGCGGGGGCGGCCGTGCGCGGCGGGCTCAGGATGCTCCGCGGGGTCCCTCACGCGGGCCGACGGACCCGCCGATCGTCGCGAGACGTGCGGTGATCCGCATGGCGAGTGCCCTGCGCATTCGTCGCCGACGCAGGACCGTGATGGCGGCCGAGAGGAGCGAGATCGCGAGCAACGTGCCGAAGCCGGCCGTCTCCGCATCGCCGATGCCGGGCAGGCCACCAGCGGTGGTGAGATGCGTGCCGCTATCGGCGGGGCTGCTGTCCTCGCCGGTCGGTCCCGTCCGGGGCCCGGTTGACGGATCGAGCTGCGACGTGTCGAGGGCCTCCACGCGCACGATGCCTGCAGGATCGGTGACCCGGACCTCCGCTGTTCCGGCGACGACGGCGACGACGCCGATGGCGTTCAGGGGATCGCCCTGCGCAAGGAGTGGCAGGTACGACCTGGCTTCTCCGAGGAGCGCGATCCGGCCCTGACCGGTGCCGTCGTCGAGGACGAAGCCACGCTCGTCGATCGACTCGATGAGGCCGCCGACGCGAACCGTCTCGCCGACGTGTCCACCGAGCTCACCGAGGTCGACGTCCACCGCGGCGGTCCCGTCGGACGCCGACGCCTGCCCTTGCCCGCTGGCTCCGGCGGCCGCCGGGGAGGTGTTCGATCCGTTCGGCGCGGTGGCGGGCCCACCGAGCCTGAGGTCGGCAGGACCGCGCGGGTTCACGCTGAACCTCCGATCCGTCGCGGTCGGATACGGCCGGCGGACGATCCCGATGACGACGATGCGGCGACCCTCGACGAGTGCGGTCGGGGGGATTCCGGCGCCCGGCGTTCCTGCGACGACGACGCGCTGGGATCCGACCTCGACCTCGGCCCGCCAGCGGTCGCCGGTGCGCTTGACGTCGACGAGGGTGCCCTCGAGCCGGGTGAGCCGCCACTCATGGGCGGGTCCGGGAGCCCCACGCAGGACCACTGCCGCGACCTGCGGTCCCGGGCCGAGGTCGCGAGCTGCTGTCGCGCTCAGCCGCGGCGCACCATATGCGCGCCCGACGGTCCCGACGACCTCGATGCGCCTGCCCTGACGCGGAGCGGTTGCTCCGGCGGGCAGCCGCACCTCGACCGCGGCGCTGGCGTCCTGGATGACGAGCAGCC
>VBHW01000071.1:1680-3127 GCA_005881055.1 Chloroflexota bacterium | reverse complement strand
CACGACCGGCAGGCCGCCACCGGGCATCGTGGTGGGCGAGGGCGAAGTGCCCGGCGCGGTAGGGGTCGCGACGATGTCCGCGCGATCGCGCAGCCAGACGCGATAGCCGTCGAGCCTGCCACGACGCGTAGCCCGCTGGCCGGCGATCCCGGTGAGGATCGCCCGTGCCCCGCGGGGCAGATTCGCGGCCGTGATGTGGGACGAGGCGTCAGTCATGATCGTGATCCGGCCGCCGGTGACGGGATCTAGGGCGGTCGTCTTGAGGTCGCCGCTCGTCGCCTTCTGAACTGGTTGATCGAGTCGCACCTCGACTCGAACGAGGGCTGCCTCGACCGACTCCCCGAGCTCGGTCGACGTGATCGCCACCGGCGTTGGGAGCGCGTCCGCCCCGATGACCGTCAGTCCGCCAGCCGCCGGGCGGACCTCGAGTTGCCCGTACGGCGCAGCGATCCGGCCCTGGACATCGACGCGCGCTCCGCGAACGGGCCCGGACGAGCCATCCGGGAGCCGCACGACGATCCCGGCGCTCGCGTCCTGGATGGCGAAGAGCGGCGGAGTGCCGAGCCGGCCAGCCTCCGCGGTGACGACGCCCTGGACGCGGACGCGTGTGCCGTCGGGCTGCGTCCGTGCCTCGGCGATGTCGATCGGCTCACCAGTCGGCGTAGGGGTCGGCGTTGCCGCTGGGCCCGGCGTGGCGGTGGGTTCGGCGGTCGGGGTTGAACTCGGTGTCGGAGCCGGCGAGCCGGTCGGTGTCGGAGTCGCGCCCGGGTCGGACGGGGTCGGGGCGGGATCGGGTCAAGGACGACGAGCTCGCTGGGCAGCGTCGAGAAGACGCGATATCCGGCCGTCCCGGTCCCCGAGCTGTCCCGCTGACCGACCGGCCCGACCGCGATCACGCGGTCGCCTCGAGCGGGAGCGAGCTGCCCGAGTGCCGCCGGTGCCACGATGACCCGGACGCCGCCGCTCCCGTCGTCGACCATCAGGCCGGTACCGTCCGCAAGCGCCGTGGGCGCCTCGACGACCGTGCCGGCAAGGCCGACCCGGGATCCCTCCACCGCCTCGCCGATCGCACCGGTCGAGATGGACAGGGTGTCCGGCAGGCGATCCGGCCCAATCGGTAGCACAGAGGATTCCGCCGCGCGAAGGGTGCGCTGGCCGTAACGCTCGTCGACGATCCCAGTGAGGCGCACGACAGTTCCGGCCGGGATCGCCGCCGTGGCCGCCGCGTCAAGGTAGATCCCGATGCCGGCGGTCGCGTCCTGGACGAATGCCGTCCGCCCGTCCTCGATCGCGCCGAGGTCGGTCGTCAGCGTCCCCTCGACGGTTACCTCGGAGCCCTCGGCGAGCGTCCGAGCCAGGGCGATCGGCACCGCGAGCGACGGGGTCGGGGTCGGGGTCGGCGTGGCAGTTGAGTTCGGCGTCGGGCTCGGGGTTGGGGTCGGCGTGG
>VBHW01000071.1:0-1659 GCA_005881055.1 Chloroflexota bacterium | reverse complement strand
GACGGGCTCGGGGTTGGGGTCGGCGTGGCCGTCGGAGTCGGCGACGGGCTCGGGGTTGGGGTCGGAGTTGGCGTCGGAGTCGGCGACGGGCTCGGGGTTGGGGTCGGCGTGGCCGTCGGAGTCGGCGACGGGCTCGGGGTCGGGGTCGGCGTCGGTGGCGACGAGAGGTTCTGCGGAACCGGCTGCGACTGCACGAACCAGTCCGCGGCGTTGTCGTTCGTGTCCGTGCCGTTCCCGGCGTCCCCGCCGGGGCGCCGCTCGATGCTCGAGCCCGCGGGAGGGGCCGGGGCCGCAGCGCCTTCGAGGAAGGCGTTGGTCGCATCGCCCCACCCGACCGCATCGACCACGGCACCGCCGACGACGCGCAGCGCGATCGATCCGCCGGTCGCTGCGAAGCCGCCGCTGTATGTCGCATCTGCCAGAGCGGCATACGAACCGAGGCCGTTCGCGACGAGGAGGTGCTGGCCCGCCGCGAGCGGTCGGCTCGTCGTCCATGTCGCCTTCCGCGTCACGGTGCCACCCGTGGCCGTCACGTAGACGACCTCCATCGAGACGAGGTCGGCGGCGAGCGGGCCCGCGTTGAAGATCTCGACGAACTCGTCCGAGGCGCTCGCCCCGCCGGTGACGACCTCAGTGATGAGGAGGCTGGACGTCGGCCACGCCACAGCGGCCACCGGTGCAGCCGATGGCGCGAGGCGCGACACCGGACCGTGGGCGGCCGCTGCCGCGATCGCAAGGGCGAGCACCAGCGCGAAGCGCCGGACCTGGTTCATCGAGAGACCTCCCACCGGTCGCGGGCAGCCGGCGGGCCTGGAACGTTGTATCCCGGACCGATCGACGACGGGTTGCCCACGTCCGTGCGGGGCTCACCACGCACTCACGTCCGGATCACCTGCCCCTCACCGAACCGCCCTCGCCGGGGGCGGCCGAACAGGCCGCCACGCGTCAGACGGCTGCGCCGGCCGGTGGCCTCGACTACCATGCCCGCGATCCCAGACGGAGAGGAGCGACCGTGGCCCGCGCCAAGAGGACCGCCCGCGCCGACGCGCGCCGACGACACCGAGCGCAGGCGGCCGCATCTGCGGACGCGGATCTAGCCGAGGACCTCGAGCCCGAGGAGTCTGGGCCCAGTGGTCGCGATCGCCCACCTTCGGGTCGCGATCGCCCACCTTCGGGTCGCGATCGCCCACCCGCGGGTCCGGATCGCGGGCAGCAGCGCATGGGCTTCATCGCGGCGTTCAGGGCGGCCTACGAGCCGGTGCGCATCCGCGAGGACATCGCGGGGCTTCCTGCACTCATCACGAGCCGCGCCATCGTGCTGCCGGCCGCGCTCGTCGTGATCAGCGCCGTCGTCCTCATGGTTGCGATCAACGCGGGCAACGTGAGTGCCGGCGGCACCGCGTTCCCGAGTGCGTCGCCCTCCGGTGCCGCGGCGTCCCCGTCCGCTTCGACGTCCGGGTCTTCGACGTCGCCGGCCCCTACCGTGTCCGCCGCGGCTTCATCGGTGGGGGCGTCGGCTTCGGCGGGGGCGTCGGCTTCGGCGGGGGCGTCGGCCTCCACCGAATCGGCTGGACCGTCCGCCTCGGGCACGACGAACAGAGCTGGGGGCGGGAGCGGCAGTCCGCTCGGCCTCGCGGCATCGCTGCTGTCACTGCTGTT
>VBHW01000070.1:5205-6833 GCA_005881055.1 Chloroflexota bacterium | reverse complement strand
GGAGGCCCGCGATGCAGGCAGCGCGTCGGCCCGTCGGTGCCGGGTCAGCGACCCGGGGCGTCGGCCAGTTTGTGCTCGACGGCCCAGAGCGCCGCCTGCGTTCGTGAGGCGAGGCCGAGCTTGCCGAGGATGTTCGAGACGTACGTCCGGGCGGTCCGCTCGGTGATGAAGAGCGCCGTCCCGATCTCCTTGTTGCTCATCCCCTGGCCGAGCAGTCGGAGCACGTCCTTCTCGCGATCGGTGAGGGGCTCGGCCGCGTCGGGCTCGGTCTTCTTCGCGCGCAGCCGTTGTGCGAGGAGCCGGGCGACGGCCGGGTCGAGATGGACCTCGCCGGCGTACGCGGCGCGGACGGCTCCGGCGACCTCCTCGGCCTCGGCGTCCTTGAGCAGGTAGCCGGACGCGCCCGCCTCCAGCGCCGCGGTGACCTTCTCCTCCTCGATGAAGGACGTGACCGCGACGATCTCGGTCTCCGGCAGCTCGCTCTTGATCCGGGCGATCGCGGTCAGGCCGTCCATGTTCGGCATGAGCAGGTCCATGAGGACGACGTCCGGGCGAAGCCTGCGGGCGAGGGCAACGCCCTCCGAGCCGTCGCCGGCCTCGCCGACGACCTCGATGTCGTCCTGGAGGTCAAAGAACACCTTGAGGCCCATCCGAACCACGGCATGGTCGTCGACGAGCAGGACGCGGATGGGCGGGCTGTCGGTCACGCTTCCCTCGGCTGTGACGGGCACGGCGGACGACCTCACGCCATCCACCCGAGCGGCGAGTCTACCATCGGCCATCACCCGCATGGACTCAACGCAGCGCCGCGCGGCGTGGCGCGACGGAACCCCCGGGTGGGGCGGAAATGCGCCCGGGCCGCGCATCGCGAGCGGCATGCGCCGCCCCGAGGACGGCCTCGACGACGCCGACCGGGTCGTCCGTCTTGCAGATGAAGCCGCCCGCCCCGACGGCGAGGGCGGCGGGCTCGAGGCTCTGCGACCAGCCCATGACGAGGACGAGTGCCGCGGGCTGGACGCGGTGGATCGCCGGGACGAGGGCGAGGCCCGCCTCGAGCTCCGGCAGGCGAGGATCGATGACGACGATGTCGGGGTGGGTGCGACGCACCGCCGCGATCGCCTCTGCGGCCTCGCTGGCGGCGCCCACGACCTCGACGCCATCAGCGAGTGCGATCAGCCCGGCAAGGCTGTCCCGGACGCGATGGTCGGCGTCCACGACGAGGATCCGCTGTGCGGACAGCGGAGTGGATCGAGTGAGAGGCGATGACATGTTCGCGAGTCTGTCGGCCGCGCCGGCCGCGGGATGCGGACCGGAGACGGCTCGGGGATGCGACGAATGTCAATCCTCGGCGACGACTGCCGGGACGGCTGTCGGTCGGGTGACGGTCACCTCGATCGTCGTCCCCCGACCCGGTCGCGTGCGGACGGCCAGCTCCGCGCCGATCGTCTCCGCCCGCGCCTTCATCCCTGCGAGGCCGAGATGGCCGGCAGGAACCTGGGCGGGATCGAAGCCCGTACCGTCGTCGACGACCGCAAGGCGGACGGTGTCATCGTGGATGCTGAGCGTCAGCCGGACGGTCCGCGCCCGGGCGTGCTTGACGACGTTGTGGAGCGCCTCCTGCGCGATCC
>VBHW01000070.1:0-5150 GCA_005881055.1 Chloroflexota bacterium | reverse complement strand
CGACCGGCAGTCCGATCCGGCCCTGGACGGCCGCCGCATGGCGTCGCAGCGCAGGCACGAGACCGCCCTCCTCCAGTCCGCCGGGCCGCAGCTCGAAGATGAGCGCGCGCATCTCGGCGAGGGCATCGCGTTGGAGCTCGCGCAGCGTCGTGAGCCGCTGGGCGGCGGCTTCGGGGTCCCGTGAGAGGAGCATCTCAATGCTCCGGGTCATGAGCGTCATGCTGAACAGCGCCTGGGTCACCGAGTCATGGAGCTCTCGGGCGAGGTGGGCCCGGGCGTCGCCGGCGGCCAGCTCGGCGGCCTGGCGTCGCAGGTCGCCCTCGAGGCGCTCGTTCTCGCGCATGTCGCGGATCGACCCGTGGGCTCCCACGAACGCGCCGTCGTGGACGCTGCCGGTGATCCACACCTCCACGGGGATCGGGTCGCCCGACTTGCGGGGCATGAGGATCCGGAGCGGGAAGACGCTCCCCGGGTCGCGCCGGACGCCTTCCCAGATCTCTTCCGACTGGGCCAGGTACTCCGGCATCGTGAGGAAGTCGAAGCGCTTCCCGACGAGCTCGTCGGGCGTCCAGCCGGTCAGCTCGGTCACGCGGTCGCCCATGAACGTGAGGACACCCTGGTCGTCGACCGCCCAGACGACGTCGGGCGAGGCCCTCACGAGATAGCGGTAGCGCTCCTCGGATTCGCGCAGGTCGCGCTCGAGCCGACGCCGCTCGCTGATGTCGCGGGTCGAGCCGTGGATCCCGGCGAAGCGGCCATCCCGGGCCGCGATCCCGATCGCGCTCACCTCGACCGGCACGAAGGAGCCGTCCGGACGGACGAGGTCGAGCTCGACGACCTGGAGCGATGTCGGGTCCTGCCGGAGAGTCTCCCATCGCTCGAGCGCGGTCGGCTGGGAATGCTCGGCGATGAGGAACCCGAAATGGCGGCCGGTCGCCTGGGCGGGCAGCCAGCCGGTGATCTGCTCGATCGTCTCGCTGACGTAGGTGAACAGGCCGTCCGCGTCGATCGAGAACACGATGTCCGGCGAGTTCTCGACGAGGAACCGATAGCGCTCCTCGGAGGCCTGCAGCTCCCGCTCGAGGCGGTCGCGCTCGCTCATGTCGCGAACCGAGCCGTTCGCCCCAACGAAGACGCCGCCCTCGATCCGACTCACGGCGACGAACTCGGCTGGGATCGGGTGCCCATCGCGGTGGAGGAGGTTGACGTGCCCACGGATCTCGCTGCTCCCCTCGCCCAGTCCCGCGGTCCAGTCGATCTCCGCGACCTCCTGGGAGCTCGGATGGACGATGCCCCCGAAGTGCCCGCCGATGAGCTCCTCGACCGCCCATCCGGTCAGGCGCTCACACGTCTCGGACAGGAACGTGAAGCGCCCATCCGCGTCGACCGACCAGACGAGGTCTGGCGAGTTCTCGACGAGGTGCCGGTAGCGCGACTCCGAGTCGCTGAGGAGCTTGTCGAGCCGGGCGTTGGTCACCGCGATCGCGGCCTGGTCGGCGAGGACCTGGAGCCGGGCGACCGACTCGTCGTCGACCTCGCGCGGGGTCCGGAACGAGACCGCGAGCGTGCCGATGATCTCGCCCGCCGGCGCACGCAGAGGGGCGACTGCGCATCCGCGGATGCCCAGGCGTGCGGCGACGTACTGGTCGTCCGGCTCGTGCGGCACTCGCGGGTCGACGAGGTAGTCATCGGTCCGGATCGGTCGGCCGAGCGAGGCCGCGAGGCCGTTGATGCCGCCATCGAGGGGGAACTCGAGGTCGAGCATCCAGCGGCGCGTGGCGTCGTCGACCCCGGACGCGACGACAGGCACGAGGTGGGTGCGCTCCTCGGCCATGAACGTGAGGTGCGCGCCGTCGGAGCCGAGGAGGCGGCGCGCCTCGTCGACGATGAGCTGGAGGACCTCGTCGGGATCGCGGATGGCGGTGATGTGTGCCGCGATCTCGCGCAGCGCCTGCTCCGTGTCGACGCGGCCCGCGAGCTCCTGCTTGGAGCGGGCGAGCTGGTCGATGAGCCGGGCGTTGGCGACGGCGATCGCCGCCTGCGGCGCGAGCGCCTCGATGACCGCGACGTCGTCGTCGTCGAACGCGTCCGGTGCGGTCGCCAGGACGCTGAGCGCGCCGAACGCGCCATGCTCGCCGGGGAGCGGCACCGCCAGGATCGACCGGATGCCGGTCTCGTGGGCCGACTTCCGCGCGGCCGGCGTCTTGACGATCTCGGGATCGGCCAGATAGTCGCCTGTCATGATCGGCCGGTTCTCGAGGAGGACCCGGCCGGCAACTCCCTCCCCCGGCAGCAGCGGCTTCGTGAACCGCGTCTCGTCGGAGGCTGCCAGCCCCTTCGTCGAATACGCCCAGCGGATCTCCCCGGACGTCTCGTCGAGGAGGTCGATCCGGGCGCCGTCCGCACCGACGAGCCGGCACGCCTCATCGACGACGCGCTGGAGGACGCTCGCCGGGTCGTGGATCGCCGTGATGCGCACCGAGATCTCGCGAAGGGCCCGCTCCGCGTCGGCCCGCCGCGCGATGCTCGCCTTCGAGGCTTCGAGGGCGGCGATGAGTCGGGCGTTCGTCAGGGCGATGGCGGCCTGTGTGACGAGGGCGAGGAGGAGCGCCTCGTCGCGTTCGCTGAAGGCCTCGGGCCGCGTCGACCAGACGGTCACGGTCCCGAACGGGCCGTGCTCGCCGACGAGCGGCGCCGAGATGACGGAGCGGATCCCCTTGACGCTCGCGTACTGGTCCGGCCCCTCCGCGTGCGTGAACCGCTCGTCACCCATGTAGTCGCCGGTCCGGAACGCGGAGCCGGTCCGGAGGGCGACCCCGGAGACGCCGACGTCCGCCGTGCCGTGCTGCTCGCCTGGCCACTCGTCGTCGGACAGCTGGCCACCCGACATGTAGACACCCTGGAGCAGGCCGGTCTCGGCGTCGACGAGGTCGAATTCCGCGCCGTCGGCGTCGAGCAGGCGGACAGCCTCGTCGACGGTCCGCCGGACGACCTCGTTGGACTCCCGGAGCGCGCTGATCCCGGTCCCGATCTCGCGGAGGGTCCGTTCGGCGTCGGCGCGGCGCTCGACGTCGGCGCGTGAGCCCTTCAGCTCGTCGATGAGTCGCGCGTTCGTGAGCGCGATCGTCGCCTGCGTGGCGAGCGACTTGCTCAGGGCGACTTCCTCGTCGCCGTATGCGTCGCGGCGGGCCGTGAAGATCCCGAGGACCCCGAGCGGGCCGGACTCGCCGACGAGCGGCGCGGCGATCATCGAGGCGATCCCCGCCTGGCGGGCGAAGTCGTCGATCGCCGGCGAGTGGACGAAGCGGTCGTCGGCGAGGTAGTCGCCCGTGACGATCTCGTTGCCCTCACCGACGGCACGCCCGAACATCCCCTGCCCGATGCGGATCTCGAGTCCGCGGAGGAGATCGCGCTGGGCATCGTCCCGGATGCCCGCGTCGTATGCCCAGCGGATGAGGCCGCTCGACGGGTCGATGAGGTCGAGGAGGGCAGCGTCGGCTTCGAGCAGCCGGGCGGCTTCGTCGACCGCGTGCTGGAGGACGTCCGCCGGGTCACGCAGGGCGGTCAGGCGGGCGGCGATCTGGCGGAGGCTGCGCTCAGCGTCGGCCCGTCGCTCGAGCTCGGCCTGCGACCGGCCGAGCTCCTGGATGAGCCGGGCGTTCGTCAGGGCGATCGCGGCCTGTCCCGCGAACGTCTCTATGATGGCGAGCTCCGGGGGTCCGAACGCAGCCTCGCGTCGGCTGTAGATGTCGAGCACGCCCACCGGGCCGGCCTCTCCGAGCAGTGGGGCCGCGACCATCGTCCGCAGTCCGCCGGAGCGGATGAAGTCGTCGGCGGCCGGCATGTGCACGAAGCGGTCGTCGCGCAGGTAGTCGTCCGTGACGACGAGGTGGCCGGCGTCGATCGCCATGCCGACCATCCCGAGCCCGAGCGGCTGTTCCAGGTTCCGGACCTGCGTCCGGAGCGCTTCGTCCTCGATTCCCGCGTCGTACGCCCAGCGGATCGAGCTCGTCGCGTGGTCGATGAGGTCGAGCGAGACACCGTCCGCCCCGAGGAGCGCCGCGGCCGCGTCGACCGCCTGGTGGAGGACGTCCGTGGGATCGCGCAGGGCGGTCAGCTGGGCGGCGACCCGCGCGAGCGACTCCTGGGCCGCGGCCCGCCGCGCGACCTCGTCCTGCGATCGCCGGAGCCGGCCGACAAGCTCGGCATTCGCGATGGCCGCGGCGGCGTGGTCGGCGAGCGCCCGGATGAGGGCGACGTCCGCGTCGTCGAAGGCCGACGGGCGGGGCGAGTAGATCGCGAGCGCGCCGAGTGAGCGCTCGCCGTCCAGCAGCGGCGCGGCGACGAGCGAGCGGATGCCCATCTCGGCCACGATCTTGTCCCCGCGACGGGAGTGCCTGAACGAGCGGTCTGTCCCGTAGTCCGCGGTCGCATGGACCTTGCGGGAGGCGATCGCCGTCGCGATGAGGCCCGATGTCTCGTTGCCGGCCGTCTCGAGCGTGGTGCGCCACCGCTCGACCCGTGGGCCGGTGATCCCCGACTCGAACGCGAAGCGGAGCCGCCCCTCCGCGTCGAGGAGGCCGATGAGCCCGCCGTCGGCGTCGAGCAGGCGGACGGCTTCGTCCACCGCGTGCTGGAGGATGGGCGCCGGGTCTGCAGCTGCCGGGCCCGCAGCCGCCCCGCCCGCAGCCGCCCCGCCCCTGCAACCGGAGCCGGGGCGTGGTCGGCGACGGCCGGATCCATTGCCGCGGCCGACTCCGGTGCGTCCACCTTCGCGCGCGGCGCGGCCACACGAGTCATAGGGCGGGAGTCTACGACGGCCCGGACCGGCCGACCCTCGTCATCCGTCCATGCCGGGCCGCCGTCAGGCGTCACGACCGACGGATCGCCTGACGCGGAGGCGGGTTGACGACGCTCGCCCAGCGGCGTTGCCGTCGGTCACGCCGCAGTCTCTGGTGGCGCTCGGCCGACTTCCCATGGCCCCGACGACCGGCTGAAGCCCAACCGATCCATCCTCGAATCCCGCCAATCCGTTCTCACCGGACGTCCAGTACGTCCAGAACGCCAAGGAGATCCCGTGACGATCCTGCGCCTCTCGAAGCCCAGCTCGCCGGCCGCGGTCGCCCTCCGCGCGGCGATCGTCGTCCTCA
>VBHW01000104.1 GCA_005881055.1 Chloroflexota bacterium | reverse complement strand
ACGGACTGGTGCGTCGCGCCGCCGGCCGTCGTGAGCGCCGATGCCGGCGCGCGCAGGAGGCTCGCGGAGGTCGGGTCGAGCGGCTCGATCGCTGTGACTGCGACGGCGCCCGACGACCCACGGACGCGGGCCGCCGCTCTGTTCGCCGGCGTCGGGTCGACGCGGTAGACGGCGGGTGGCCCGAGCGACGCGGGGCTCTCGCCGGCTGCCCGAAGACGGACCATGACCACGGCCGGTCCGATCGGAGCCAGGTCCCCGGTGGGCACGTCGAGGGTCAGCGAGGCGCCCGGCGCGAGGTCGGTCGACAGCGCCGCGCGCGCGAGCAGCGTCGGCGCGTCGCCCCCGAGGGACACGGCCCAGGCCTCGATCGCAGCGGGCGGCTTGCCGGGGTCGCCGGCGTAGCCGGCCAGGGCGGGGATGGCCGCCCGTCCGGCGTTCGTTGCGGTTAGGTGCAGCGCTGCGCCATCCGCCTCGGCGTCGTACGTGACCGCCTCGGCCGGCAGCACCCGCGTGATCGCCGACCCGATCCGGAGCCGCTTGTCGTCCGGCAGCGGCCGGCCGTTCGAGTCGAGGACGGTCGCGTCCACGATGTACCGGCCCGGCCAGCCCGGCATCGCGACGGTGAGCACGACGCTGCTCGCCCGGACGTCGACCGCGGCCGGTGCGACGAACGCGGGAGCCGTCAGGCCGGTCGGAAGGGCGTTCCGCCCGAGCATCGCCGGGTCGGCCTCGCCGACCGAGAGCGGCCGGACTCGGACCGCGAAGCGGATTCCGGTCGGCAGGCCCTCGGCGCCGGGGTCGAGGGGGATCGACACCCTGGTCCTCGCTCCGGCGGGGACGTCCGGCGCGACGGCGAGTGGCCCGAAGCGGACGCCGAGGTCCGTGAGCGTCGGCAGCCCGAGACCGGCGGCGATCGTCGCGATCTTGTACTCCCACTGCGGGTCGGAGGCGTAGTAGCGCATCCCGCGCAGTGTCGGCGCGCCGCCCCACCACCGGCCGTGCGGGTCGAGGTACTCCTCGCGGATGTGTCGGGCGACCGTGTCGATGCCCTTGGCGTAGCTGCGGTAGCGCGCCGCGAAGCGCCACGGGTCGCGATCGTAGGCGTTGTAGCCGAAGAGGTTGTGGGCGTAACGAGCGATGTCCGAGGTCCCGAAGCCCGACTCGAGCATCGCATGGGCGAGCAGGTACCGCGCGTTGATCCCGTAGCGACGCTCGGCCGCCAAGAACGCGGCACCTATTGGCGGAAGCGGGGTGTTCGCGGCGAGGTAGCGGTCGATCGCCCACGCGGACAGCCCCGAGTGGGAGAGCAGGTCCGTGTCGATCGTGAAACGACCGTGTGGCGAGTAGGTCCGGGCGTGCGGGACGCCCCACCAGGCTGCGGCGGGGGAGGCCAGGGCACCGAGCCACGACGGGCACAGGAGCAGCAGGAACGCAACGGTCGCCAGGCCGCGCCGCGACCGTGAATTGATCGACATGGAGTAGGGCGATCGTCGGGGGCGGGGCCGGCGCGGGCCATCCGCCAGAGGTACCAGTCACACGGGCGAACCACGATTACTGTCGCCCGGAGGCACCGCCAGATGGTCCATGGCGTTGCCAGGACCCGGCGCGCGTGTACGCTTCGGGCGTCCTCATCGTCATGCGGGGAACCCTGATGCCGCCCGTCCGTCACCACTCCCGTCCCGCCGGGCGTCGCCCGCTCGGACGATCCGTCCTCCTGGCCGCGACCCTCCTCCTCGGTCTCATGGTGGTCGCCCCGACTGCCTCGGGCGTCACGATCCGCCGTGTCTGGCACGGCAACATCGGGACGGGTGCGTACTACGGGCAGATGACGATCTGGGCGTACCTCACCGGCAACGGGTTCAGCCATCTGACCGTCAAGCACCTCATCCCGAGCCGGACGTACTCGGTGCGAGTCTGGAGCGGCACCTGTGCCCATCCGGGCCGGGCCGCCCTCTCGCTGCCCGGGATCCGGACGAGCGCGACGGGCACGGCGGACCGCTACAACGCGCTGTCCTCGACCCAGCTGGACACGATCTGGCGCTACGCCCACTCCGGGCCGATCTCCATCCGCCTCGTGTACGGCAGCTCGGTGCGATGCGCGAACCTGACCTTCCCGGTCGCGACGCGCATCGTCTTCTCGTACGAGGGCATCAACCTGCCCGTCGTCATGCCGCCGGGCGGGACGACGACCTTCCCGTACTGCAACGTGGCGATGTACACGGAGGCGCTCTCGCAGCCGGGCGAACCCGGCGTGACGATGCTCTTCGCGCATGCGCGGACCGGGATGTTCCTGCCGCTCCTCCTCCAGTCGAGGATCAACGGCGGGCAGGCGATGATCGGGAAGTACATCCGCGTCTACACGAGCAACAGCCGGGTCTACACGTACCGCGTCACCGCGGTCCGGCGCCACCTCACGTCGGTCCAGTCGGCGTTCTCGACGTGGACGCCTCAGCTGTGGCTCCAGACCTCGGAGGGGCCGAACGCGTCGTCGCTCAAGCTCGTCATCGTCGCGAAGTACATCAGCGTCGCGAAGACGACGTACGCGGCGTCGCACCCGCGCGCGCACCCGGTGGTCTGCCGCTGACCGCTCGCGACTGAGCACCCGCGACGGGATCGCCGCTCGACGGCGCCCGCGATCGTCAGACGTCCATGCCCGTCGAGGACGCGTGTCCCTCGCGGACCGGATCGAGCGCCCCCATCGTCAGCCGCGACGGAACTCGATCGGACCACCCACGATGCTGCGCACGTACCCGCTCGATCCACACCGCCGGATGCGGCCTTCCGGCATCCTCGACCTCGTCCGCGTCCATGCAGAGGACCTGGCGAGGACCGGACGACAGCCGCGGACGCCCGCGACGCGCACCATCACCGGCGCGGGCTTCCTCCTGGCGACGCCGGCAACCGACCGCCCGACGCCCTGAACCCCCGGCCGAGCCGTCGTCCAGGCAGCCGTGCCTGGTCAGGCGGCGGAGTCGTCGTCAGGCCGGCTCCGCCAGTTCCCGTGTCGTCAGCGCCAGGTGGCCGCGCTCATGTCCAGCTTGCCGATGACCGACCGGTAGTAGCGGCTCGGGGCGTACGGGTCGGAGATCGCGGTCATGCCGCTCGTCCGGCTCGAGGTGAACGAGAACGCATACGAGTGCGTCGCCCTGGATGAGCTCCAGAAGATCTGGCGCATCGTCCGGTTCGTTCGGAACAGCGAGTACAGGATGTAGCCGGCCGTGTTGCGCGCCTCGGCGAAGACGACCCGGGCGTTCGTCCGGAGGAACCCGGCGCCGTAGTTGTCGATCCGCTGCCTGGCCACCGACTTCGTGGGGTTTGGCTGCCACGATTCGGAGTTGCCCGCCGAGTAGCACAGGTGGTTGAGGATCACCACGGCGTTCGGCGCGAGCCGGATGTAGTGGATGAGGTAGTACTCGCCGTAATACTTGGTGTTGGAGTTCCCGTTGCCCGACGTCGCGTTGAGGCCGAGGCCGTCCTTCGACGTGGAGCGGAATGGGGCGTACGGGCTCGGCCAGCCGTTGCCATGGCCGAGGTAGATGAAGAGGTTCGCGCCCTGGGCCGCCGACCGCACCCGGGACCACGTCGCGCGCGGGCTGTAGATCTCGGTGACGGCTGCGCCGTAGGAGCGCGCCTGCCTGGCGAGAGCCGTCGCATCGGAGATGTACGTGCTCGTCATCGACTCGACCGGCCCGACGACGATGACGACCTTCATCGTGGCGGCGCTCGCCGCCGACGGGACGACGCTGAGCCCTGCCACGGCCAGCATCGTGGCCGCGAGCACCTGGACTCGGAGACCGCCGGAGCGACCAGACGCCCGTTGGGCGCCGCTTCGGAACAACCGCAACGTCATGCCTCCTCACTGCCGGAACGCCGCGCACGCGGACACGGCGACGGTGGGACTGGGGCCACCCGGGCAGGTACGGAAACAGAGGCGGGGCGCGAACGGGCGAGGTCCGATGCGGGTGAGCCGGCTCGGACGCCTGCCTGGGGGCGGCGGTCTTCGGTTCTCCCCGTCTTCGGCGCGTCGTGCGCCAGGGCGAAGTATGGCATCGCCGGCAACCCGG
>VBHW01000154.1:1764-5785 GCA_005881055.1 Chloroflexota bacterium | reverse complement strand
GCCGCTGCTCTATTCCGGCGTCCGTGCCGGGGTCCCGATCGCCGTCCTCGCCTTCGACCCGCGCAAGTCCGACCTGCCCCTGCAGGTCGGCTTTCCGATCCTCCTGTCGAACCTCGTCGGCGAGCTGCTCGGCGGCTCCTCGGCGCCGGTTGGCTCCATCGCGCCCGGCAGCCCCGTCCAGCTCGCGATCCCCGCTGGGGCAACGGGACTCCGGGTGACCAGACCCGACGGCTCGACGACCGACCTCGTGCCCGGCACGGCCGGCGCGACCGCCGTGACGTATTCCGGCACGCAGTCGCTCGGGGTCTATGCCGCGACGCCGCTCGGCCTCACGGGCACTGGGCCGGCGCCATTCGCATCGGGCCCGCCGGCCTCGGGGAGCGCCGCGAGCCCTGCCCCGTCCGGCGGTGCCGCGAGCCCGGCCGCATCAGCTTCGAGCGCGGCCGCTTCGCCGCAAGAGTCGCCCAGAGGATCGCCCGCCGGATCGCCCGGCGGATCGCCGGCCGGGACCCGGCCGCCGGTCGATCCCAACGCCCCGGTGCGGTTTGCCGTCAACCTCTTCGACGTCGGCGAGTCGACGATCGCCCCCGGGTCCGCGGCGACCATCGAGGCGCTCGGCACCGGCGGACCGGCCGCGTCGGCTCCGCCGGCGAGCGCCGGCGCATCGGCCTCGACGCCACCGTCGGCGTCGCCCTCGGTCGTGCCGTCGCCATCGTCGGCAACCGGGGCCAGCGCAGTCGGTCGACCTCCCGCGCGCGACGAGCTGTGGACCGTCATCGTCCTCGCGGCCCTCGCGCTCCTGCTCCTCGAGTACGCGGTCTACCAGCGTGACACGCTCGCACGGTGGCGGCGGGCGCTGGCCTCTCGACTCGTGGGCATCCGACCGGCGAGCCGTGGCTCCCACGGCGGTGGCTCGCGCCCGACCGTCGGTCGTCCGACGCAGCGTGAACGGCGCTGACCGTGGGCATCGGCTTCACCGCGCCTGCCGCCCTCGTCCTCCTGCCGATCGCGATCGCCGCGACGCTCTTCCTCAGCCTCGGATCGCGCCGGCGGATGGGCACGGCGCGGAGGCGCGCGGCGCTCATCGTGCGCGGCGCGCTCCTCGCGGCGCTCATCCTCGCCCTCGCGGGGGTCCAGCTCGTCCTCCCGGTCGATCGGCTCGCGACGGTCTTCGTCGTCGACCTGTCGGATTCCGTTGGGCAGCCGGGCCGCACCGCCGCGGTCGCCTATCTCCGTACGGCGCTCAGCGCGATGCCGAAGGACGACCTCGCGGGGATCGTCGCGTTCGGGAAGGATGCCCTCGTCGAGCGGCTGCCGGCCGAGGCTCGGGAGCTGGACACGCTCGCCTCGACGCCGGTCCAGGCGGCGACCGACATCGGCGGCGCCCTTCGGCTGGCCTCGGCGCTGTTCCCCGACGACGTCCAGAAGCGGATCGTGCTGCTCTCCGACGGGAACGACACGACCGGCGAGGGCCAGGCCGAGGCCGCGCTCGCCGCCGCTCGCGGCATCCAGGTCCAGACCCACGTCATCGGGCTCGGCGGCTCGGACGAGGTGCTCGTCGAGCGCGTCACCTCGCCGACGACCGCCCACCTCGGCGAGGAGATCGACGTGACCGCGACCGTCACCTCGACCGTCGCCCAGCCTGCCGCGGTGCGCCTGTTCGCCGATGGGGCCCTCGTCGCGACACAGCAGGTGAGCCTGCCGGCCGGCCAGACGACCGTGACGTTCCGGGTCAAGCCGCCCGAGGCCGGCTTCCACGTCTTCCGGGCGGTCGTCGAGGCTGCCCGCGACACGTTCAACCAGAACGACCGCGCCGACTCGGACACGATCGTCAAGGGCGAGCCGCGGACGCTGGTCGCGGCGGGCGATCCGCAGGTCGCTGCCCAGCTCGTCGCGGCACTGCGGAAGGAGCGCCAGCTCGTCGACGTCGTCGTGCCCGAGGCGGTCCCGGCGGACCTCCAGGGCCTCGCGACGTACGACAGCGTCGTCCTCGTCGACGTCCCGCGCATGCGCCTCTCCGATCGGCAGATGCAAGCGCTGCAGGTGTTCGTCCGGGACATCGGGCGCGGGCTCGTCATGGTCGGAGGGCCGCACACATATGGCGCGGGCGGCTTCGCGAAGACGCCGCTCGAAGAGTCGCTGCCGGTCGACATGGGGGTGCGCGACCGCCAGAAGCAGCCGGACGTCGCGCTCGTGGTCGTCATCGACCAGTCGGGATCGATGGACGCCTGCCACTGCAACTCGTTCGCACAGGGCCCGGGCGGGACGCAGATCGCCGGCGTCCGCAAGGTCGACATCGGCAAGGAGGCGATCCTGCGCGCTGTCGCCGCGATGTCGCCGAAGGACCAGCTGGGGGTCGTCGGATTCAACCAGTCCGCGCACTGGGCGATCCGCACGGCCCCGCTCGGCCAGATCGGCGACGTCGCCTCCCAGATCGCCGGGATCAACCCGGGCGGGCAGACGAACATCTACGCCGGCCTCGACGAGGCGGTCAAGTCGCTGCAGGCGACGACCGCCACGCGGCGCCACATCATCCTGCTCACCGACGGCTGGAGCAACTCCGGCGCGTACGACGAGATCATCGCCCGGATGAAGGCCGCCGGGATCACGCTCTCGACGGTGGGCGCGGGGGGCGGCTCCGCTCCTGTGCTCGAGCAGCTCGCGAAGCAGGGTGGCGGCCGCTACTACCCGGCCCCGAACCCGGCCGCGATCCCGGACATCTTCCTCAAGGAGACGCAGCAGGTCTCGGGCCAGCAGATCGTCGAGGAGCCCTTCCACCCGATCCAGACCGGCGATTCGCCGATCCTCCGCGGCCTGACCGCCGGGTTCCCGACGCTGCTCGGCTACAACGGCACGACCGCCAAGTCGGCTGCCCAGACGGTCCTCGTGACGGCGCGTGACGATCCTCTCCTCGCGCAGTGGCAGTACGGCCTCGGGCGGAGCGTCGCCTGGACGTCCGACTCGACCGGGCGCTGGGCGAAGGACTGGATCGGCTGGCCGGGGTTCAGCCAGTTCTTCAGCCAGCTGGTCGGGTGGACGTTCCCCGGTGAGGAGAGCGGCGGCATCGAGGCGCGCTTCGACACCCATGGCGGTCGGACGACCCTCCACGTCGAGAGCGTCGAGTCGGACGGATCGCCGCGCGACTTCTACTCCACGACGGCCACGGTCGTGGGACCGAGCCTGACGGCGGTGCAGGTCACCCTGCCGCAGGTGGCTCCCGGCGTGTACGAGGCACCGCTCGGGGAGCTCGACGCGGGCGCGTACGCCGTCCGCCTGAACCAGGCGCGGCCGGGCACGACGCCGCTCGGGCGAACGGTGGGGCTCGTGGCGCCGTCGCCGGCGGAATACCGGTCACTCGGCACGAACGAGCCGTTCCTCGCGAACCTCCGGTCCGCAACCGGCGGATCGGTCGTGGACGATCCCGTCGCCGTGTGGAAGCACGACCTCGCCTCGACGAGCTCGTACGCAGACCTTTGGCCGGCACTCCTCGTGCTGGCGCTGCTGCTCTGGCCGCTCGACGTCGCCCTCCGGCGGGTGTCTATCGGTCGACGCGAGCTCGTCGCGGCTCGGGCATGGGTGCGCGACGGGTTACGGCGACGCGGAGTGGCCGGACCGCGGACGGCCGACGTCGCCGGCATGCTGGCGTCGCGTGAGCGCGCGGCCGGAGCCGCTGCGAGGTCGGCGCTCCTCAGACCCGAGGGCGCACCCCCGCGAAGTGCGGCGCCCGCGCCCACCGCGACTGCTGTGGAGGCCACGGCCTCGTCGCCGGAGCCGGTCCATGAGCGGCCTGCGACCGAGCCGTCTGCGAGCAGGTCTGCGGCGGCCCCGACAGCGGCCAGTCCGGAGCCCGTGGACACCATCGCGCGGCTCCGTGAGGCGAAGCGGCGGGCTCGCGAGCGCTGATCGACTCGGTGGGGGCCGCCGGCACAGCCTTCCGGGGGTGCACGCTACGTTTCCGCCGAACAGCAACCCGGCTGCTGCCGCTGGAAGTCGCTTGTCGGCGCCTGCGCGATCGGGCGGT
>VBHW01000154.1:1103-1615 GCA_005881055.1 Chloroflexota bacterium | reverse complement strand
CGGCATGGCCATCGATACTGACGCGCGCCCATCACGTCGCAACCTGCTCGCTGCCGCGCTGGGTGGCCTCACGGGTCTGCTTGCCGGCCGCCTCGGTGCTGCCGACGCGGCCCAGGCAGCAACCGGCGACCCGGCGACCCTCGGACAGGAAAACACGGCTGACCACTACACGTCATTCGAGAACACGACCGATGGGTCGGATGTTCCTTCGCTCTACGGCAAACACTCGGCCAGTGGGATCGGCGTGATCGGCACGTCCTCCAGCGGCAGTGCAGTTCACGGAGAATCCGTTACCCATGTTGGAGTCGTAGGGCGGAGCACCACGACGACCCCAAGCCACCCTGGCGAGAACGTCGGGGTTGTCGGGCTCGCCGGGGACGCCACTGATGTCGCATCCGACAAGAGTGAGACGGGCGTATACGGCTTCTCCAACACCTCGGCGACCTACGCGGTGGGTGTCTGGGGGGACACGTTGGATGGCATCGGGGTCGCGGGAACGGGCGACTGGGGCG
>VBHW01000154.1:0-972 GCA_005881055.1 Chloroflexota bacterium | reverse complement strand
GTCTACATCTCGGGGATGACGTCTGCCGCGGACGTCATCGCCGTGCTCCGGACCCGGAAGACGGGCTACTTCATCGCAGCCGTCGCGTCGTACACGGGCAAGTTCCGCGTGTACCTGAACAAGACGGCGACGTCCGCCATCTACTTCAACTATCTCGTCCTGAATTAGGCCGGCAAATACGATGAGCTCACATCACGACGTCGAACGGTTCGTCCGTTCCCACGGTCAACCAGGTGGTGAGTCGGATGAGACTGCGGAGCGACTCGCAACGAGGCGAATCGTGAGATTGGCCGGAACGAAGGCCGGACGGTCACCGGCCCCCGCACCCGGGGATCGTGCCGGTCTAGAGCGGGCGCGCGTCGATCGCGCGCTCGATCGACGCAGGAACCTGCAAGGCAACTGACCAGGTCCACAACGGCGCCGGCGGCACTCGACCACCGGCGCCGCCGTGACGACGACCGGTGGCGCCTTCTCAGCCGCCGGCGCGGTCCAGGGCGTCGTCGCGGTCCTCCGCGGCGTCACGGCCCTCCGCGGCGTCGTCACCATCGCCACCGTCGCCACCGTCGCCCATGGCATTCGTCCACGGGCCGAAGAGCGTGTCGAAGTCGGCCCCGTCGAGGCCGTCCTGGAGGGCCAGGGCGAGGACCGCATCGAGAAGCGCGGGCACCGCGGCCCCGCGTCCCTGGGCGTCGCGGATGGGATCGCGGCCCGGATCGAACATCGGGTCGAACCAGCCCTCGCCGTAGGCGGTGGCTCGGCGCGGCTCGCCCGTTGCCCACTGGACGACCTCGGCCTGGAGCGTGCGGATGAGGTCGATCCGGTCGGTCGCGTCCGCAGCCTCCCGGGCATGCTCGTGGGCACGCGATCGGGCACCGGGGTCGATCCCCTTCCAGAACGCCTGGAGGCGCGCGGCGTCACCCGGTGTGAGCTCCGCGACCGCATCGACGAGGTCGTCGAGGTCACCGAAGATCT
>VBHW01000153.1 GCA_005881055.1 Chloroflexota bacterium | reverse complement strand
GCACGACCGTATCGGCCCGGAGATCGCTCGCCCGGCGGCGGACGGAACCCCCTGCCGGCACCGCTTCGCTGACCAGGATCCCGTCCGGCAGCGGCCCGCCTGCGTGGACGACGCCGCCCGCGCGCCCCTCGGCCCCGACGACGGGAGCTCTTTTCGCGTCGACGGCGGTCGTGAGCTCGACCGGGACCACGGCATCGGCGCCATCGGGAAGCATGGCCCCCGTGGCGATCCGGAACGCCGTCCCCGGAGCGATCGAGCCCTCAGGTGCCTGTCCGGCGCGGACCTCCCCGCTGACCCGCAGGAGGACCGGCTGGGCCGCAGTCGCATGCGCGGTGTCCCCTGACCGGAGCGCATACCCATCCATCGCGCTGTTGTCCCAGGGCGGGAGGTCGGTCCGCGCGGTCGCCGGCGCCGCGAGGAACCGGCCGAGCGCCGCCTCGGGCGCACGCATCTCGGCCTCGAGCGGAGCCTCGACGGCGCTGAGCACGTCCGCGATCGCCTCGTCGACGGACCGGAGGGGCGCCTCCGCCGACGCGGTCACGGCCACCCGACGCTGACCGCGGTGGCGGTCACCAGCCGCACTCTCACGGGGGAACCGCCGGTTGCGCGGCCGCCCGCTCCTGGATCGCCGCCATGACGGCGCGGCGCGTCAGGACGCCGAGGAGCGCCTGGCCGGCCATGACCGGGATCCCGTCCAGGCCGGTCCGCCGGAGGAGCTCGAGGCCCGCCCAGAGCTCGTCGCCGGCCGCCAGGGACGGCAGGGCCGGGCGCGCGACCATGATGTCGGCCGCCCGGAGCTCCGCCCAGCGGCGGCGTGCGATCCGGCGCAGCTCGGAGGCGCCGATGAGGCCGATGAGCGCGCTCCCGCTCACGACGGGCACGCTCGTCGTCTCTTCGTCGTCGAGGATCTGCGCCGCGAACGTATCCACGGTGAGGTTCGGGCCGATCGACGGCACGTCGCGTTCCATGACCTCGTCCACGCGCAGGCCCGCGACGAGCACCTCGATGGCCGCTCGGCGCTCCATGACCCGCGAGCCCTGGACGAGGACCCAGCCGCTGATCACGACGAGGACGCCCGTCAGCGAGTCGCCGACGACACTGATGACGAGGCCCGCCGCGATCGTGCTCCATCCGATCCAGCGGCCGATCATCGCCGTGATCCGGCCGGCACGCGTCGCGTCGCCGGTCGCGCGCCACGCGAGCGCCCGCAGCACGCGTCCGCCGTCGAGCGGCAGGCCGGGTACGAGGTTGAACAGACCGAGCAGGAGGTTCACCGTCCCGACGAGCGCGACCCCGAGGACGAGCGGCTCGTACGCCCGCGGGATCGCCACGGCGATGCCGACGAGCGTCCCGCCGAGCGCGAGGCTGACGAACGGGCCGGCGAGCGCGATGACCGCCTCGTCGTTCGGCTTGGTCGCCTCGGCCTCGAGCGAGGTCACGCCGCCGACGAACACGATCGTGATCGGGCCGACGGGCAGCCCAAGCCGCCGGGCGACGACCGCGTGGGCGAGCTCATGGACGACGATCGATCCGAGGAACAGGAGCGCCATGAGGCCGCCGGCGAGCCAGCGCAGGGCGATCGGCCACGAAGGCTCGAGCCGGTCGAGCTGGAGGGCCGTGCCGAGCGTCACGAGCGCGAGGATCGGGATCCAGCTGATGTGGACGCGCACCTCGATGCCGAGGATCCGCGCGACGGCGAGGGCGCGGCTGTTCATCGGGCGCGCTCGACCGGCAGCGGGGTCGGGCCGGACAGGCCACTGCCCGTGCCTCCCAGGCGGCGCCGCGCGAACAGCCGCACGGCGATCGCGAGGATCACGATGAGCCCCGCCAGGAAGATCGACGTCTCGAACCAGAAGGCGTCCGGGAACAGCTGGACGAGGCGCTCCGTGCGCGGATCGAAGAGGTACGTGCCGCCGGCGAAGAAGATCCGGTGGAACGCCTCGAAGAGCGCGTCGAAGGCCACCGTCGCGAGCAGCCCGAGCGCGACCACCGCCACGCCGAGGGCCGTCGCTCCCGCCGCCGCCGAACGCCAGAACCAGGCCGCCCCGCGACTGCGCGCGCGGGCGAGGACGAGCGCGGCCGCGGCGACGAGCACCGTGAGCCAGAAGCCGGCGAACACGCCACGGACGTCACGCATGTGCGCGCGCTCACGCTCGTCGAGCACCGGCTGGCCGTGAACGGCGACGCCGAAGTCGCCCGAGCCGACGTAGAGGTCGCCGAGGATGCCGTCCGTGGCCGCGCGGAGCTCGTCCGGCGAATAGCCGCTGAACGCGGCGGCGTCCGAGCGACCCTGCTCGAACGCCACGAACCACGGGTTGAAGAACGCGGCAACGGCCAGGCCGAGGAGCACCAGTGCTGTCGCGAGGGCGACGCCGATCCCGGCCAAGGTGCGCGCCACCGTGCCGTTCATGCCCGCATCGTAGCCGGTCGAGTCGCGGGCGCCCGTTGAGGCGTCGGTCGAAGGTCTCGGGTCAGGCAGCGCGCCCGGAACGGCGACCGACGACCGGGCGGCGTCTCGGCCGGCCGAGAGCCCAGGCCACGATCCAGCCGACGACCGCTCCGAGGAGGCCCACCGCGAGCAGGTTCACGGCGATCCCCTGGTCCTGCCAGAACGGCGTGTTGGGCAAGGCGATGACCAACCCTCGAGCGAGCCCGATCCCGAGCGCCACGAGCGCCCCGGCAACGAGTCCGACGAGCCCGGTCATCCCTCCCGCGATGCGCTGCCCGATGGCGCCCGAAATCGTCATGACGATCGCGACGACGATCGTCGCGAGGAGCGGATCGGTGGGCGTGACGACCGCCGCGAGGGCACCGCCGCCGACACCCGCGATCGCGCCCAGGATCAGGCGGAGGATCGCTCCTGCGGCGTCGGCCGCGGCAGTCTCCTCGGTCTCGGGCAGCGTCTCGAGCGTGCGTGCCTGCTCCCACCAGCCGGTCATCGTCAGGTCGGACGGCGGATCGATCTTCAGCGCCCGGGCGGCCCGCCGGACACGCTCCTCGAACGTCTCGAGGTCCGACCGGAGGATCGATTCGAGCCCCGGGATCCCCGCCTCCGTGGGCCCGAACGCCGCGAGGTTGAGCATGAGCGCCTCGTCCCGCCACGTGAGGACCTCGCTCAGCGACGCCCCGACGTGGTCGGCGAGGTACTGGCGGCGTGTGGGTGTCTCCGACACCTCGAGAAGGATTCCCGTCGTGAACACGCCCTGCTTCTCGAGTCGCTCGAGGTAGACGGGCTCGATCCGGCTCAGCTCGGTGATCGGTGGCACGCGGCGCAGGTCCTCCGTGTCAGTGTGGCTGCATTATCGGCGCCCGAGGCGCGCCTGCGGGAGCCGCCTCAGTCGAGGACCGCCGGTGCCTTCTTCGCGGCTGGCTTCTCGACTCGGACGGTCGCCCGCTCGCGATCGAGGCGGGCTGCCTCCTGCCTGAGCAGCTCCCACGCCCGGGCGACGTGCCGCTCCTCGGTCCGCAGGTTGCCGACCGACAGGCGGATCGTGAACGCCCCGCCCAGCCGTGTGTGCGAGAGGAAGGCCTCGCCTTGACGGTTGACCCCGGCCATGATCGCCTCGTTGTGCTCGTCGACCAGACGCGCGGCATCCGGGCCGGTCTCGGCCGTCCAGGCCGGAACGTGCCGGAAGCAGACGGTCGAGAACGGCACGGGCGCGAGGAGCTCCCACTCGGGCGTCTCCTCCACCCATCGAGCGAACATCGCGGCGAGCGCGCAGTGCCGCTCGAGGCGCCTGCGAAGACCCTCCAGGCCGAACGCACGGAGGAGGACCCACAGCTTGAGGGCCCGGAACCGTCGACCGAGCTGGGGCGTGAAGTCCGTGAAGTCGCGTGCCGGCGTCTCCCGGTCGAGCATCCGCAGGTACTCGGGCACGAGGCTGAACGTCTCGCGAAGGGCGGCCATGCGGCGGGTCAGCAGGAGCGAGGCATCGAGGGGCGCGAACAGCCATTTGTGCGGGTTCACCACGATCGAATCGGCCCGTTCCCAGCCGGCGAACGCGGGGCGGCGGGACGGAACGATCGCGAGGGCCCCGGCGTATGCGGCGTCGACGTGCAGCCAGAGGCCGTCCCGCTCGGCGACGGTCGCGATGCGGTCGACGGGATCCGCAGAGGTCGAGGACGTCGTCCCGACCGTGGCCACGATCGCGATGGGTCGTCGCCCGGCGGCGCGATCCGCGGCGATCGCGGCCTCGAGTGCGTCGACGCGCATCTCGAAGCGGTCGTTCGTCTCGATCCGGATGAGGTTCGCCCGACCCAGCCCCAGCGTCATGAGGGCCTTGTCGATCGAGGAATGCGCCTCAGCCGATGCGTACACGCGGAGCTCCGGCACGTCGCGCCCCGGGAGGCCACGCGCCGACGCGTCGACGCCGGCCGCCTGCCTCGCGGCCGCCAGCGAGATGAGCGAGGACGTCGAGGCCGTGTCCGTGATGAGTCCGTCGAATCCCGTGGGCAGCCCGAGGGCCTGGCGGAGCCAGTCCACGACGACCATCTCGAGCTCCGTTCCGATCGGCGAGGTGCGCCAGATCATCGGGTTCTGCCCGAGGACGGCGGTGAGCATCTCGCCGAGGACCCCCGGGCCCGAAGCGGTCGTCCCGAAGTACGCGAGGAAGCCCGGGGCCTGCCACTGCGTCGCGTTCGGCTCGACCAGCCGGCGATAGTCCGCGAGGATCGCCTCGAGCGGCTCGGCGTGCTCGGGCGGCTCCGAGGGGAAGAGCGGCCGCAGCGATCCCGGCTCGACGGGCGGGAGCACTGGGTAGCTCTCGAGCCGTTCGAGGTAGTCGGCCATGACGTCGACGACGGCGTGCGCGGCCGCCCGGAACGCCGCCGGATCCATGTCCGTGTCGCCGCTCACCCAGGCGTCGCGAGGGGCCTCGTCGCCAGGGGCCTCCGGGCCATCGGGAGTCGTCGACATGGAAGGCGAGTGTGCCGGCCGGTCTCAGCCCGAGTCGCGCGGCTGGATGCGGTGCCTGGTGGTGACCTCCACCCGGCCGCGCTCGTCTGCCGCGGGATGCTCGACGAGCGCGATGAGGCGGGTCGTCATGAAGCGACCCGTTCGCACCGGCACGCCGGTGCGCGTCACCTCACGCACCTCGACGACGCCGCGGGATGTCACGACCTCGATCCGGCGGCCTGCCCGTGTCGCCACGATCTCGAAGGTCTGCACGCCCTGGCCGGTGTCGACGACGGCCTCCACGCGATCGCCCTTCATGGCCTAACGATAGCGACCCGTGCCGCTACCCGGGGAAGAACTCGCGAAGGTCGTTCGCGGAGCACGAGTGCTCGAGGCAGCCGAGTCCCCACGCCTCCTCGATGGTCCGCAGGAGCGAGTAGTGGGTGTGGCTCCTGTCCGACCTCATCCCCCGCGGCACTGACGGTGCGATCACGAGCGTCGCGACGCGTCCGCCGCCGCCATCGTTCGTGGTGCCCTCGTCCCAGGTGATGAGGAGGAGGCTGCGCGCGAACGCCGGCTCCTCGAGGATGCGCGGCACGAACGATCGCAGGAACGAGTCGCCCTGGGCGACGCTGCCGTCGTGCATGTCGTTCGTCATGTTCGGGATGATCAGCTCGAAGCTCGCCTCGGTCGGGCTGAACCCGGCTAGGCCGGTGATCCGCGCGCAGCGCGCCGACCTGCGCGAGATGTCCGTGAAGCTGATCGCGGGCTCGTGCTTGCGCACGTACCAACCCGCCGCGCCCGTGAGGTCCACACCGCCCTCAACGGAGGCCTCGGGCGAGCAGCCGCCGGGATAGTCCTGCGCGTAGACGTGCCAGGTGAGGCCGCGGTCGTCGATCTGGTCGGCCAGATCCCGCGCGGCCAGATCGTGGTTCTCGTTGTCCGTGAGACCGAGGGTCGTCCCCGCGAAGAGCGCGAAGTAGTTCGGCTGCGACGGGTGCGTGACGGCGTGGTAATTGGTCGCCAGCCCGTACCGCGCGATCAACCCGTTGATGTACGGAGCAGCCCGGCTCCCCACGATCGCGTCGAACTCGCGGTTCTCCATGACGACGACGTAAATGTGATCGAACGCCGGGATGACGCTCGGGGAACCTCCCGCCGAAGGTGCAGGCGAGCGCACGGTTGCGGCCGGGGTCTGTTCGACGCTCGGAGCCGCTGAGGCGCTCGGGGCCCCGATCGACGCAGGCGTAGTCACGGCCGGAGCGCCACAACCCGCGGTCGCCAGCACGATGAGCAACCCGGCGGCCGCGCCCGCGACGACATGTCGTGTCATTGGTCCGCCGCCCATCGTACGGCGACGGCCCCGTGGGACCGGGGGTTGCGTCCCGAGCGTACCCTTGTCGCGTGCCCAGGCCGGCCAGTCCGGCCACGTCGGCTATGCCTGCAGGCGAACCACGTCGCGGCAGCCGGCCGATCGAGGCATGCGCCATGGCAACACCCTCCGGCGGCAGCCGTGCCCTGCGAACCCGCGTCGCAGCGCTCGCCGCAATCGTCGCGCTCGGCGGGGTCCTCGCCGACGCCTCCCTCCCGAATCGCTCCGCGGAAGCCGCGGCGCGTCCTGATCGCGGTATCCACGGCCGGGCGCACCGGCCGCCGGCGGCGTCGCGCGAGATCTACGGCTACCTTCCGTACTGGGAGCTCGACCGTGGCACGGCCGCCCGGATCGACTACCGCCTTGTCACGACGATCGCCTTCTTCGCCGTCCCCGTGCGGGCCAGCGGGTCGCTGAACCGTGCGAGCTCCGGGTATCGGGCGTACGTCGGCCGGGATGCGCGAGCCGTGACGAACGCGGCGCACGCTCGGGGCGTCCGGGTCGTCCCCACGTTCCAGCTCTTCGACCGTGGCCGCCTCGCGACCCTCCGCGGCTTCCTCGGCAGTCGGGCCGCCCAGGCGCGGTTCATCCGCGAGGCGCTCGCGCTCATCGCCCGCCGTGCGGCCGACGGGGCGAACATCGACTTCGAGCCCGTGCCCCGTTCGCTCACCCGTCCGTTCGTGGCGTTCGTGGGCCGCTTCGGGAAGGCCATGCATGCGCGCTTCCCACGATCGCAGCTCGTCGTGGCGACGCCCGCGCTGGCGTCGCGGGACCTCATCCGGCGCCTCGGCCCGAGGGTCGACCGGATCTTCGTGATGGCGTACGACTACCACCGGAGCGCATCCCGCACCCCCGGTCCGGTTGCGCCGCTGTGGCGCGCCTCGCTGACGGTAACGGACACGATCCAGCGCTACCTCGAGGAGGTCCCGGCCGCCAAGGTCATCCTGGGGGTGCCGTTCTACGGGTATTCCTGGCCCGTCGAACGCCGCGGACGGACCGTCCGCGTGCGATCACCCGCCGCCCGCTGGGGCGGGGTCCACGGCGTGACGTACGGCGGGGTCCTCCACTGGCTCGCCGACCATCCATCCGTCCGCGTCCACCGGGAGGCCGGCGGCGGGGCCTGGTTCCGCTACTGGGATCGGGCGCACAGGACGCTCCGCGAGGTCCACTTCGAGACCGCCGGGCTGGCGCAGGCGAAGTTCAACGTCGCGATCGCGCGCGGGCTCGCCGGGGTCGGGATCTGGGCGTTGGGCTCCGATCGGGGCGTCTCCGGGATGCGCCGCGCCCTGAGCGCCGTCTACCTCCACCCCGTGCGCGCTGTGAGTGTCGGAGTCGCGGTCGGACGACCGCATCCGCGTCGCAGACCGCGGCAACCGTGCCGAGCTGGGACTCCTCGCGTGGCGGGTCGTTGGCCCGAGCGGTCGGACGGTCGCGCACGGCCAACGCGTGGTCGCGGTGTACCCCCGAGCCTCTGTCCGCGTGCGGATGTCGCTCGGGCTCGGCGCCGCGTGGCAGCGGCGCGCCGGCAGGTATCGCCTCATCGTCACGTTCCGCAGCGACGGATCGACCTGGCGAGCGCCAGCGCGGAGCTTCTGGCAGCCCTACTGAGGCGGTCGACCCTCAGCCGACCAGGCTGCCCAGCATCATCAGGTCAGGGCTGCCAGGCGCTCGTGCGCACCGTGCCGTCGGTGCGGGTCGCATAGAGGTCGATGTGC
>VBHW01000152.1:1515-4937 GCA_005881055.1 Chloroflexota bacterium | reverse complement strand
CACCTGAGGTCCCCGCCGACGGCGTCACGCCCACGACCGTGGGCGACGCGACGTTGCCGGCCGGGTTCGACGCGTTGGGACTCGCCGTGGGCTTCGGGGCGAGGAACGCGGAGTAGACGGCGAAGCCGCCCATGGCCAATGCGGCGAGGGTCGCGCCGGCGACGGGCAGCCCGGCGGGCACGATGGCCCGCTTCTCGTACGTGCCCGAGAGGCTGAGCGGTGGCGTGTCGTAGCTGTTCGTCTTGACGTCGATCGTGAACGGCCGGGTGTCGGCGCCGCCGACGAGCTTCACGTCGCCGCCGGAGATGCGGAGCTTGACGTTGACGGTCTCGCCGGGGGCCAGGGTGAGGAGCGGGCGGTCGATCTTGAAGTCGAGCCGCTCGGCGCGGTCGGTGCCCGCGATCGTCACCGCCTCGGGCCGGTTGCCCGCGTTCGTGAGGTGGACGAGCGTGCCCGCCCCGAAGCGGCCGCCCATGAAGGAGGGCCGCAGGTCGGCGTCGAGCGCCCCGAACGGGAGGAACGTGATCGTCGCCTCTTCCACCATCCGCTGGGCGGGATCGTGCTCGGAGCTCACCTTCGCGCCGATCGGCCAGGCGCCGGCCGTGGCGGCGCTCGAGCGCGGGGGATGGACCGCGACCGTGAAGCGCCCGACGGTCGGCGGGGCGTCGCTCCCCCGTCCTCCAGCGCGTTCGTCGAGCTCGCGCGCGGGGAACAGCTCGAACGATGCCGGGCTGACCGTCACCCAGGAGCGGTCCATGCCGACGATCTCGCAGCGGTAGCGGTCGACGACCTGCCCCAGGTTGCGGACCTCCACCGTGAAGCTCGTCGCCTGTCCGGGCATGACCTGCACGCCGGGCGCGTTGACGGTGATAGCCAGGGTGCTCATGGAAGCCGGCTCCTCGGTCCCTCCGGGTTTCCTTCCCGCGGAGGCACCGTACCATCCGGCGATCCCGTGAGCATCTCGGCCGGCGGCCTCATATGCTCTGGCGATGACGACCGCGGAGCTGCCCGTCGATCCGGCGCTCGTCGAGGAGGCCTCCCACCTCGATCCCGAGGCTGCCGAGCGCCGCCACGCCGAGCTCGCTGCCGCGATCGAGCGTGCGAGCCGGCTCTACTACCAGGAAGATGCCCCCGAGCTGAGCGACGCCGAATACGACGGCCTCTATCGCGAGCTCGTCGCGCTCGAGGTGGCGTTCCCCGCGCTCGTCACACCCGACTCGCCGACCCAGCGGGTAGGTGCCGAGCTCTCCGGCCAGTTCGGCGAGGTGCGCCATACCCGGCCGATGCTGTCGCTCTCGAACGCGTTCAGCCACGACGAGCTGCGCGCGTTCGACACGCGGGTCCGTCGCGGCCTCGGCCTGCCGCCGGCCCCGGAACCCGCCCCGGGCCTGTCCTATATCGCCGAGCTGAAGATCGACGGCCTCGCCATCTCGCTCCGCTACGAGCGCGGCCGCTTCGTCCGGGGCGCGACGCGCGGGGACGGCACGACCGGCGAGGACGTCACGGCCAACCTGCGGACGATCCAGGCGGTCCCGGACCACCTCCCCACGCCGGCGACGCTCGACGTCCGCGGCGAGGTCTTCATGCCGAAGAAGGAGTTCGAGCGGATCAACCGCGAGCGCGAGGAGGCGGGCCTGGCCCTGTACGCGAACCCCCGCAACAGCGGCGCCGGTTCACTTCGCCAGAAGGACCCCGAGGTGACGGCCCACCGGCTCCTCTCGGCATGGTTCTACCAGCTCATCGAGGAGGGCGTGTCGCCGGAGGGCGATGGCCAGGCCGGCGAGTCCGTCGACTCGGCGGCCGTCGGCGTGTCCTCGCAGGGCGGAGCGCTCGGGCGGCTGGAGAAGCTCGGCCTGCCGGTCGAGCCCCACCGGGAGAGCGGACTCGACGTCGACGGCGTCATCGCGTTCACCGAACGGTGGCGGGAGGAGCGCCACGGCCTCGCGTACGAGACCGACGGCGTCGTCGTCAAGGTCGACAGGTTCGAGCAGCAGGCGCACCTCGGCGCCGTCTCGCATGCCCCCCGCTGGGCGATCGCGTACAAGTTCCCGCCGGAGCAGGTCGAGACCGTCGTCGAGGACATCGTCCCGTACGTCGGCCGGACCGGGACGCTCACGCCGGTCGCCCACCTGCGTCCCGTCAAGGTCGCCGGCTCGACGGTCGCCCGGGCGACGCTCCACAACCTCGATGAGGTGCGGCGGAAGGACATCCGGATCGGCGACACGGTCGTGCTCCAGAAGGCCGGCGACGTCATCCCCGAAGTCGTCCGACCCATCACCGAGCGGCGGACGGGTGCCGAGCGCGAGTACGAGATGCCGGCCCGATGCCCCGTGTGCGACACGCCGATCGTCCGCGACGAGGGAGCCGTCCGCCACTACTGCCCGAACCTCCAATGCCCGGCCCGCGTCGGCCAGGAGTTCGGCCACTTCGCGGGGCGCGGCGGCATGGACATCGAGGGAGCCGGGTGGGCTGTTCTCAGCCAGCTCCTCGAGCGGGGGATGGTCCGCAGGCGGGGCGACTTCTACCGGCTCTCGGTCGAGGATCTCGAATCCCTGGATCGGTTCGCCCGTAAGAGCGCGGAGAACCTCCACCGCGCGATCCAGCGCTCGAGACGGCGGCCGCTCGAGCGGATCCTCGCGGCCCTCGGCATCCCCCAGGTCGGCTGGACGACGGCGATCGAGCTCGCGCGCTGGCTGGCGGCCGAGGTGCCTGCCGGGGACGACTGGCTCCGGCGGGCCGGTGAGCACCTCGCGCGGGTCGCGACCGCGAATCCGGCCCGCTTCGAGGAGGTGGAGGGAATCGGCCCAACGGTGGCGGCGAGCCTCGCGGCGTGGTTCGGTGACGGCGGTCCCGGCCAGGGCGTCCTCGAGGACCTGGCCGACGCAGGCATCGAGCCGGAGCTGCCGGAGCCTCGCGCGACGGCGGCCGGTGGGCCGCTGGCGGGCAAGACGGTCGTTGTCACGGGCACGCTCGAGGGCTTCAAGCGCGAAGAGGCCGAAGATGCGATCCGGACGGCGGGCGGCAAGCCCGGTGGCTCGGTGTCCCGGAAGACGGACTACCTCGTCGCGGGCGAGAGCGCGGGCTCGAAGCTCGCGAAGGCGGAGGAGCTCGGCGTGCCGATCCTCGACGAGGCGGCATTCCGCCGCGTCCTGGCGGGCGAGGAGCCGTGAGCCCCGGCGCTCGGCGGCCATCCTTTTGTGAGGCGCCATAGTCCCCAACGGACCAAGCTTCTCGCCGTTTGGAGGTCATGAGGCCCCAAATGGCCGCTCCGAGGCCTCTCGGTCGTCGATTGGGGTAGCCACCGCACCATTCGACCGGGGTCGTGCCGCCCGTTGGTCGCTTGGGGAAACAGCCACCCCAACGGCGCGGCTGGCACCCACCGTCCGTAGGCGAAGCCGGCCGCACGGCTATCATCGGGCGCA
>VBHW01000152.1:0-1492 GCA_005881055.1 Chloroflexota bacterium | reverse complement strand
CTCACGGAGGAAGAGCTGACGCGCCTCGAGGGCCAGCTCAACCACATCCTCGACCAGTACGCGAAGCTGGCCGAGCTCGACACCGAGGCCATCCCGCCGACCGCCCAGACGATCGAGCTGCAGAACATCCTGCGCGATGACGTGGCCGGACCGTCCCTCAGCTCGGCGGACGCGCTCTCGAACGCGCCCGAGCGGGACGGCGACTTCATCGTCGTACCGGCGATCCTCGGCGAGTAGCGGGGCTCACCGCATGCCGTCGACCACCGACCTCACGCGCCTCGCGGCGCACGAGATGGCGACCCGCCTGCGCCAGGGCGAGGCCTCCTCGCGAGAGATCGTCGAGGCGCACCTCGCCGTGGCCGAGCGCCAGAACCGCGCGCTCAACGCGTGGCTGTCGATCGACCGCGAACGCGCGCTGGAGGAGGCAGACGCGGCCGATGCCCGCTTCGCGGCCGCGCGCGCGGAGGGGCCCGCCGCGCTGGACGCGCTCCATCCCATGCTCGGCATCCCGGTCGCGCTCAAGGACCTCGTCTCGGTCCGCGGTGGCCAGGCAACCGCCGGCTCGCGGATCCTCGAGGGCTACCTCGCGCCGTACGACGCGCACATCACCGAGCGTCTGCACGACGTCGGCGCCGTCATCCTCGGGAAGACGAACATGGACGAGTTCGCGATGGGCTCCTCGACCGAGTTCAGCGGCTACGGGCCGGTCTCCAATCCGTGGGACCTCGACACGGTACCCGGCGGCAGCAGCGGTGGCTCGGCCGTTGCGGTCGCGGCGCGGCACGTACCGGTCGCCATCGGTACCGACACCGGGGGCTCGATCCGCCAGCCGGCGGCGATGTGCGGCGTCGTCGGCATGAAGCCGACGTACGGCCGCGTGAGCCGCTACGGGATCGTCGCGTTCGCCAGCTCGCTCGACCAGATCGGGCCGTTCGCGCGGAACACCCGCGACGCGGCCGCGCTCCTCCACGCGGTCGCGGGTCGCGACGAGCGGGACTCGACCTCAGCGCCGGTCCCGGTCCCGGACGAGCTGCTCGACCTGCCGGCATCGGATGACGAGGCGGCCTCGTGGCTGCGTGGCAAGCGGTTCGGGCTGCCGCGCCAGTACTTCGTCGCGGGCATGGAGCCGGACGTCGAGCGCCGGATCCGCGCGGCGGTCGACGCGCTCGCCGCCGCCGGGGCGACCGTCGAGGACGTGAGCCTGCCCCACACCGACTACGGCCTGGCGACGTACTACATCGTCGCCCCCGCAGAGGCCTCCGCCAACCTCGCCCGCTACGACGGCATCCGCTACGGGCCGCGCGCGGCCGCGGACGACGTCCTGGGCACGTACCTGCGGACGCGCGGGTCCGGCTTCGGCCCCGAGGTGAAGCGGCGGATCATGCTCGGCACGTACGCGTTGTCGACCGGCTACTACGACGCGTACTACGTCAAGGCGCAGAAGGTGCGGACGCTCATCAAGAAGGACTTCGACGACGTGTTCGCCACGGGC
>VBHW01000151.1 GCA_005881055.1 Chloroflexota bacterium | reverse complement strand
TGAGGTTCGGGTCGCCGCCGAAGAACGACGGTCCGAGGATCCGGTCGGAGATCGGCTGGCCGAACTGGTCGCCGGCGATCGGCGTGTCGACCGTCGCGCTCGCGCCGGGGGCAAGGTCGGGCAGGACCGCTGCGGTGCCGCCGAGGAGGATCGCGGCCGTTCGAGGGTCGTGGTCGAGGTGTTGCGGATGGTGCCCTTGATGTTGCCGCCCTCCAGGCGGAGGTCTGCCTCGAGCTTCGGTCCCACGACGGGGACGTCGGCACGCACGGCACGCAGCGCGTTGTAGCCGACCGCGAGGTCGCGGACGCGCGCCGTCTCTCCCTGGAGGATGTCGAGGGAGCTCGCGGACACGGACGCGTCGAAGCCGCCGAACATGTCGCTGCTGTACGGAGCGGACAGCAGCGCGCCGCCCGGCACGGCCACCTGGTACGTGCTCCGGGTCGGTGAGAACAGCCCCACGTAGACCTGGGCGACGGCATCGGTCGTCCCCGGTGCCGCTCGGACGATCGAGAGCTCGTTGATGAGGACCTGGCCACCGCGCAGGGTGTTGCCGTAGATGAACGCCGCCGCGGTGAAGCCGACGACGAGTGCCGGCATCGTGACCCAGGCCCACTCGCGCTTGTCGAGGCGGCGCAGGACGAAGTAGTTGACCGGCCCGACGAGGAGGATGTAGCCGACGAGGAGCCCGAGCAGGCCACCCACAGGCGGCAGCGCGAGGGAGGGGACCATCATGAGCGCGCCGACGAGCTGGCTGTCGTCGCCGAGCACGAGCGGCCCGCTGCCGACCCGGAGCGGGACGAGCCGGCTCCATAGCGCATCCGAGGCCGGCGTCCCCGCGAGCCAGCGGCCGGTCGGGTCGAAGCCGACGAGGGTGACCGCGCCGTTCCCGTAGCGCATCTCGCCCGCGACGATCCGGTCGCCGGACTTCGCGAGGACCTTGCCGCGGGCCTCTGCCGGGTCGCCGGCCAGGGCCGGAACGACCGCGGGCCGCCCCTTGGCCGTCCCGACGAGGCCGGACAGTGAAGCCGGATCGACGTCGAGCACCGTGAGCGGACGGTATGGCAAGAGGTCGTCCGGAAGCCCGGCGAGGATGTCGGCGCCGGCTGTCCCCCCGACGATCGTGAGTCGCCCGCCGCCCGCGAGCCAGCCGCGGAGAGCGGCCAGCTGGGTCGGTCGGAGGGTCGTCGTGTCGGTGTCCTGCCAGACGAGCCGGTCGATCGGGTCCCAGGCCTCCTCGCGGTCGGGCAGGTCGCCCACCTTGAGCGGGACGATCGAGGGCGGGAGCCCGTTCACGTTGACGGGCAGCCGGAGGGCAGCGACGACGGTCTCGGGCCGGTCGGCGATGACGCCTACGACCGTCTGTGAAGGGTCCGGCGCGGAGAACGCGACCTTGCGGGTCGCGACCGTTCCGGAGGGCCCAGAGAGCGTCACGTCGATCGCCTGCCCGAACGCCGGCGGCTGTGCGTACAGCGTCACGGACTTGCGTGAGCTCGTCGGCAGGTCGACCGGCAGTCCGAACCGCGTCCGGCCCTGGGCGCCGCCGGCGATCCGCAACTCGCCGCCCACCGGCGGGCCGTCGTTCGCGAGGTCCACCTGGATGGCCATCCACGAGCCGACCCGGGCGTGGCCGTTGAGCATGACCCGCGCGTCCATCGTCACCCCGGTGGCGCTCGCAGCTCCGGGGACGGCGGGGCCGAGAAGGAGTGCCATCAGCAGGAGCGGGGCGACGGCCGCGGTCCAACGCGCGGCCGGTGCTTGGGCGGCGGGGCCTCGTCGGGGCACGGGGGCTCCAGTGTCACAGTGCGACGGACTGATCGGACGCATCGACGTTGAGGACCCCCGAAAAGTTGCGTCCCCGCTCGGATTCGTGCCCGGATGCCGCCGGCCCGGATCGGGCGCGGCTATCGTACGATGGGCCCCGCGTCGCGGCGTTTGGCCCGGGAACCGCATCGCCGCTCGACGCTCCATCCGTCCGCCGACCGCCGCTGCCGCGGCCGAGGAGCTCGTGCCCACCATCAAGCCGTTCCGTGCGATCCGCTACGAGCTCGACGCCGTCGGCGACCTGGCCCTCGTAACGAGCCCGCCGTACGACGTCATCCTCCCCGAGGAGCATCGCGCGCTGCTCGCCCGCCACCCAAAGAACGTGGTGCGGCTTGACCTGCCCGCGGACGAGATCGGCGACGAGCCGGACGATCGCTACCGGCGTGCGGCCCGGACGTTCGCCGCGTGGCGGTCGGACGGGACGTTCCACAAGGATCCGAAGCCCGCGATCTACGTCTACGAGCAGGCCTTCCGGTTGCCGGGCTCGGACGTCGAGCGGACTCAGCGCGGTTTCCTCGCCAGGCTGAAGCTCGAGCCGTTCGGCGACGGCGGCGCGGTCCTGCCTCACGAGCGGACGATGTCGGCCGTCCGGGAGGACCGCTACAAGCTCCTGCGGGCGACCGGGGCGAACATGAGCCCGATCGTCGGCTTGTACGAGGATCGCTCGGATCGCGCGACGGAGCTCCTCGCCGAGCTCGCCGGGGGAGCCGCCGGAGCCCCGGCCGCGGCCATCACGGACGGCGACGGGGTTCGCCATCGGATGTGGGTCGTCCCGACGAGCTCCGGCCACGAGGAGGGGAGTCCCGATGCGAGGGACGCGGACGGCGAGCCGACCCCTGCCTCGCGTGCCGACGAGCTCGTCGTGCTCGCGTCCGCGGGTCCGATCACGATCGCCGACGGCCACCACCGGTACGAGACGGCCCTCCGTTACCGCGACGAGCGGCGGATGTCGCGCTCGTGCGAGGAGGATCCGGCGTTCGACTACGTCCTCACGCTGCTGCTCGACGGCAGCGCCGAGTCGGTGACGGTCCTGCCGACGCATCGCGTCGTCGCCGGGATCGGCGCGGAGGCGGCCGCGGGACTCCTCGGGAGCGCGGAGGCCCTGTTCGACGTCCGACCGATCGACCGTGCCGGTCTCGTGGCCGCGTTCGGTGCCGCCCAGGCGGCCGATGAGCGTCGTGGCGGCCGCGGTCGCTTCGGGCTATGGACGCGCTCCGGTGGCGCGATCCTCACGGCCCGCCGCCATGCGTTCGAGCCGTGGCTTCCCGACGGGGGAGCGGCGGTGCGCCGTCTCGACGTGACGCTCCTCGACGTGGCGCTCGGGCATCTCCTCGATCGCGACGCCGGCGCGCTCGCTGCCGGTGGCGCGCTCCGCTTCACGAAGTCGGCCGACGAGGCGCTGGCGTGGGTCGATGCGGAGACTGACGGCGCCGACGCGGCGTTCCTCCTCGAGCCGACGCCGATCGCCGACATCCTCGCGGTCGCGCGCGACGGCGACGTCATGCCCCAGAAGTCGACGTACTTCTATCCCAAGCCCCTGAGCGGGCTCGTCATCAACCCCCACGAGTGGTAGACGCGCCGAGCAGGATGCGCTCGGCCGGAAACGCGGAGGTCCGATGTCCCAGGTGACGCCCGGCACGATGCCCCTGACGCCCCAGGCCCATACGGGTCGACCCGTCCGCAAGGACGAGATCGAGCTGCACGACCGCGGCCTGTACATCGAGAGCTGGCTGCCCGAGCGTCGGTCGAGGCGCAAGCCGCTGCTGTTCCTCCACGGCGAGCTCGCTGGGTCCTGGCTCTGGGAGCGGTACCTCGGCTACTTCGCGTCGCGCGGCTGGGAAGGCCATGCCCTCAACCTCCGCAACCACTACTGGTCGCAGACCGCGGACGCGGCCGCGCTCACGTTCGAGTCGTACGCCGACGACGTCCTCGCCGCGATGGACCGGCTCGGCGATTCCACCGTGGTCCTCGGCCACGGGCTCGGCGGGCTGCTGGCTCTCAAGGCGGCTGAGCGCCATGCGCTCGCCGCGATGGTGCTCATCAGCCCCGAACTGCCCGGCGAGCTGCGCGTGCCCGCCCGGCCCTACGAGCTCCGCGAGATCGGCGACGTCTACGGCAAGGAGCGCCTCGGCTGGGCGACGCTCCCCGAGAAGCTGCAGCGGGACAACAGGGACCTCTCGATCGACGACGTCCTGCGCGTCCAGCACCTCCTCGGGCAGAAGCCCCACGAATCGGGCAGGGCACGCCGCCAGGTCGTCCTCGGCATCGCCGTGGACCGGGCGGCGATCGCCGAGGTGCCGACGCTCGTCATCGGCGGTGGGCTCGATCGCCTCGTGCCCGAGCCCGGATCGGAGCGGCTTGCGGACTGGCTCGGCGCGCTGTACGAGCCGTTCGGGGCGCACTCCCACTTCGGGCTCGTCGTCGGCGAGCACAGCTTCGTCCAGGTCGCCGACACGATCCGCGGGTTCCTCGACGCCCATCGGCTGTAGCGCGACCCGGCGACCGGCTGGTATCATGCCGGCCGTCCAGGCACCGCTCGTCGCGTGCCCGCGTGCCGCATTCGTCTAGAGGCCCAGGACACCGCCCTCTCAAGGCGGAGATCACCGGTTCGAATCCGGTATGCGGTACCAGCCACTCTCTCGTCTCGCATCCGTGGCGGTCCTCATG
>VBHW01000032.1 GCA_005881055.1 Chloroflexota bacterium | reverse complement strand
CGCCGGCACGTTCCGGAAGGTCACGCCGCGGACCTTCCCGTCGGCGCACTCCGCGGTTACGCGGATGAGGCCGGCCGGCGCCTCGAGGACGAGCTCCGTGACCGGCTCGGTCATCGGCAGCATCCCGGTCTCGAGGAGCGCCGTGACGACGCAGATCGTGTTCGTCCCGGACATCCCGGGATATTCGACCTGCTCCATGATCACGTAGCCGGCCTGGGCCTCCGGCCGCGTGGCCGGCAGGACGAGGTTGCAGTTGGCGGCCGGGTAGCCGCGCGGCTCGCGCAGCATCCGCAGGCGGAGGTCGTCGCCGTTCGCCTGGAGCCACTGCATCTTGTCGAACATCGACGCGCCGGGAACGTCGAGCACGCCGCCCACGATGACCCGGCCGTGCTCGCCGGCCGCGTGGAGGTCGACCGCCTGGATCATCCGCTCGAGTCGCACGGGTCCCTCGTCGCCTGAGCCGTCAACGGCGGCGCGCGTCGGCCAGCTCGCGGGCGACGTCCCGCCGGGCATCGCGCTCCGCGATGTCGCGGCGCTTGTCGTGGAGCTGCTTGCCGCGTGCGAGGGCGAGCTCGACCTTCGCCCGACCGCGCTCGCTGATGTACAGGCGCAGGGGCACGATCGTCTGGCCCTTCTGCTTCGCCCGACCGAGCAGCTCGTCGATCTCCGAGCGGCGAAGAAGGAGCTTGCGAGTGCGCTTCGGCTCGTGGTTGGCGCGGTTGCCCTGCTCGAACGGCGCGATATGCGCGCCGATCAGCCACGCTTCGCCGCGCTCGACGCGCGCGTAGGCATCGGCGAGGTTGACCTTGCGCGCCCGGACGGACTTGATCTCGGTCCCGGTCAGCACGAGGCCGGCCTCGAACGTCTCGTCGATCGTGTATTCGTGGCGGGCCCGGCGGTTGAGGGCGATCGTCTGCTCGCCCATCGATGGCTCCTTCGGAGGTCGCGCGAACGGTCCGCGGCAGTCAGGGTCCCTGGCGCACGAACGCCGGCCCTATGCGGACCGGCGTTCGAGGGCTGTCCACCGCGCAGGGTGTCCGCTTAGACGGCCATCTCCTGCGAGGTGGTGCAGCTACGCGTACTGTCGATCACTGCACATCACCTCCTTTCGTTCGGGCGAACCGTACCCGATGGCCGGGGTCAGCGCAAGCATGACGGGCGTTCGACCGGCGACCAGGTAGCGCACCCCGGTGGCTCGCCTGCTCGTCGCGGTGTCAGGTACGAACGGTGCTCGTCGGGCACGGGTCGTATCGCCGCGAAATTGGCCAACCACGATCCCCACTCGTATCGGCAAGGCTCGGCTGGTCTTCGGTGCGCCAGATACGACGCCGGCTCGTCAATGGCAGGACTCTCACGCCATCTACGAACGCCCTTCGTATCCGGCGCGTTCGAGAGGGATCGGCGGCCGCGGTAGGCCGACGTCCATGCATGAGTCGTGAGCCGACCCGACGGGTGACTTCGTCGGCGGTGTCACCGAGCGCCTCGCCTACGAACACCGTTCGTATCTGGCCGCGTCAGTGACATCAGCACCCCGCACTACGCACTCAGGCTGCACGGCCGGTCGAGGCCGAGGTCGCCGCGCCGGCCGGGACCCCGAGCACCTCGAGGGCCCGGTCGAGCACGGGGTCCGCACCGGCGGGGGCGCCGGCCGCCGGAGCGGGGACGACGACGTCCGGCGTCAGGCCTGTCTTGTTGATCCAGCGCTGGTTGGGCGTCAGCCAGCGCGCGATCGTCAGGCGGAAGCCGCCGGTGTCTGCGTCGAGCGCCAGGAACTCCTGGATCGTCCCCTTCCCGTACGTCTGCTGGCCGACGAGCGTGCCCCGGTGCGTGTCCTGGAGGGCGCCGGCGACGACCTCGCTCGCCGAGGCCGTGTTCTTGTCGACGAGGACCGCGAGCTTGATCGAGGGGTCGATCGCCACGCCGTCGGGTGCTGCCGCCGACGCGATCGGCGCCTGGCCGGCCGCCTCCTCCCAGTAGATCGGCCCCGAGCCGATGAACTGGCTCGCGACGGCACTGGCGCCGACGAGGTAGCCGCCGGGGTTGCCGCGCAGGTCGAGGACGATGAGGCGGCGGCCCGCCGTGACGTGATCGCGGAGGGCGTTCGCGAACTCCCTGGACGCATTGTCGGAGAAGCCGCGCAGCTGGACGTAGCCGACCCGGCCATCCGCCAGGGTCCGGCTCATGACCTACGGCTGGACGATGACCGCACGGGTGATGGCGATGTCGCGCGGCGGGGCCTTGCCGCGGACGAACGTGATCGTTACGACCGTCCCGCTCGGCCCGCGGACCTTGGCGAGCGTCGCGTCGACGGTCGATCCGTCCACGGAGTGCCCGTCCACCGCCACGATCCTGTCTCCGGCCTGGAGGCCCGCTCGCGCGGCTGGTGCGCCGGGGATGACGGAGACGACGTCAAGCGAGCAGGTCGAGCCGAGCGGCGTGCAGCCCTCCGATCCGTCGGTTCCGTGCGACGTGAGCGTCGCGCCGATCCCCTCGAACTGGCCGGCCAGCCCCTCGAGCGAGTTCTTGAAGTCCGCGGGGCTCATGTAGAAGCTGAAGGGGTCCCCGAGGGACTGGAGCATTCCCTTGATGGCCCCGGAGACGACCTGGCGGTGGGTCACCGGCTCCCCGGCGTAGTGCTCGGTGATCGCCGTGTACGCGTCCCAGAACGGCTGGAAGAGCTCGGCTTCGCCCGCGGGGGTGCCCGGCTGGGAGGCCGTTCGCGCGCCGAGCGTGAACCCCGCCACGAACAAGCCGCCTCCGCCGAGGACGACGACGAGAACCGCGGCGAGCAGTGGCGCACTGGCGCGGTTGCCGCCGCGGCTTCCGCCTCTGTGGACGTCGGGCGACTCGGGAGACGGCTCGGCAGGAGGTTCGGGGACGTGCATCGGATCGCTCATCTCGTCTGAGGGGAGGGCGGCCGGGACCGCCGGGAGTCCGATCCTACGCCGGGATCGGCTGGGGCTCGTCGGTCGGGTCGGCTCGAGCCCCGTGCGGCAGGCTGGCGCCGTCAGCGGGCGAGGTAGCTCCGCACGGACAGCCACGCTCCCAGGGAGCCGAGGCCCAGGCCGGCGGCGACGGTCAGGAGGACGACGTCGTGGGCGAGGCTGCCGAGCTGGAGCGGCAGGACCTCGAAGAAGTTCGTCATGACGCCGGACAGCGGCTCGGCGACGAGCGCGAAGAGCACGAGGGTCACGGCCGAACCGATCGCGCCGACGAGCGCGCCCTCGAAGATGAACGGCCAGCGGACGAACGCATCGGACGCGCCGACGAGGCGCATGATCTCGATCTCCTCGGCTCGCGCGACGACCGCCAGCCGGATCGTGTTGATGATGATGAACAGGACGGTGAGCCCGACGAGGCCGAGGATGACGAGCCCGGCCGTGCGCAGGATCGTCGTCACCGTGAGGAGCCGGTTCACGTACGACTCGACCGGGTCGACCTTCGCGACGATCACCTGCCCGCGGAGGAAGTCGACCACGCTGCCGTAGTTGTTCGGGTCCTTCAGCGTCACCTGGATGCTCGCGGGGAGCGGGTTCGTGTCGAGGTACTTCGTGAGGTCCTCGTGGCCCTTCTGTGCCTCGCGCTCGCGGAACCGGGCGATCGCCTCGTCCTTCGAGACGTACTCGGCGCCCGCCACCTCGGGCATCGCCGCGACCTTCGAACGCAGGTCCTCCACCGCGACGGGATTGACGCCGTCCTGGAGCTCGGCGACCACCTGGACCTTCTGCTCGACGAACTCGAGCCCGGCGGAGAGACCGGTCTGGATGACCCAGAATCCCGCGAGGAGCAGGAGCATGAGGATCATCGTCGCGGTCGCCGCGAGGCTCATGACGCCGTTACGCCAGAAACCCTGCAAGGCGCGCCGGAGGCTGAAGAGGACGAAGCCGATCACGCCGGTCTGCCCCCGCCACCGCGCCGCGCATCCACCGGGCAGGCCGACACCCTGACCTCAGTCCTCGCGGTGGTACGCGCCACCGACCTCGTCACGGATGATCCGGCCCTCTTCGAGCGCGACGACACGCTTGCGCAGCGCGGTCACGACCTCGGCGTTGTGCGTGGCCATGAACACCGTCACGCCGAGCTCGTTGATCCGCAAGAGGAGCTGGATGATCTCCCAGCTGATGAGCGGGTCGAGGTTCCCCGTGGGCTCGTCGGCGATGATGATCCGGGGGTCGTGGACGAGCGCCCGCGCGATCGCGGTCCGCTGCTGCTCACCACCGGAGAGTTGCGCGGGAGTCTGCCTGGCCTGGGCGGTGAGGCCGACGAGCGCGAGCACGCGATCGACGTTCGGCTTGATGCGCCGGCGCGGGGTCCCGGTGACCTCGAGTGCGAACGCGACGTTCTCCCACACCGTCTTCGTGGGCAGCAGCTTGAAGTCCTGGAAGACGATCCCGATCTTGCGGCGCACGCGGGCGACGTGCCGGCGCGCCAGGCGCGCGAGGTCCTCGCCGTCGAGCACCACCTCGCCACGGCTCGCGAGCTCGTCGCGGATGAGGAGCTTGATGAGGGTCGACTTGCCGGCACCCGACGGCCCCACGAGGAACACGAAGTCGCCCTCGGGCACGATGAGGTCGACCTCACGCAGCGCGACCTTCCCGTTGGGGTACGTCTTCGAGACGTCGTGCAGCACGACGACCGCCCGATCCTCGTGTGCGAGGCGCGGACGCGAGCGGCTGCGCTCGGTCGCCCGCCCGTTGGCGAGCCTGGGCAGCCGGTCGAGGAGGGAACGAGCCGGAGAGGGAGGCTCCTTGACCGGCGTCGCCGCGGCACGGGTCGCGGCAGCTGGGCTCGCGGCGGCTCCGTTCGGCGCGACGTTCACATGCGGCTCCGTGGTGGGCGTGCGGCAGGGCAGCATGCGCCGCCCGAGGATGTTCCGACTCCGACCACGGGCACGGTCTGGGGAGCCACGTCGTCCGTGAGGCTACCACCCGGCCCGCGAGCGGGGCAAACGTGCCTAGAGGAGGCCGGGCGAGATCGGCAGGTAGCGCGCGAGGTCGACGAACGGCCGGTCCCAGCACAGGAGGACGGGGAAGCCCTCGAGGCGCAGCCCGGCTTCGAGGAGCGCGGTCACCGTCGCGCCGGCGGTCCCGGGAACCCAGAGCGCGTAGGCGCCGCGCGGCCGCGACAGCCCGATGAGGTGGCCGACGATCGGCGCGAGGAGCGACTCGTCGCGCACGGCGACCGGGCCGATCCTGCCGAGGTCCGAGGTGTAGCCGTAGCCGACGGCGGTGTCGTCCGACGCCCGGTACAGGTAGGCTCGCCGCCCGTCTTCCACGAGGGAGCGATGTTCCTGCGGGTGCGCGTAGCCGAGCGTCTCCCGATCGAGCGCCGCGACGATCGCCCCGGTCCCGTTGTCTGACTGGGTCCCCTGGATCGGCGCCGCGGTCATACCCTCAGGAAGCGGAGGCAGTGCCGCGGGCCGGGTCGGCGTGCCAACGAGGCGCAGGAGCGGCACGCGCGGCACGATCTTGTAGCGGGCATACAGCGCGTTGGAGATCGGCTGGAGGCTGTCCGTGGACGTCGACCGAACGAGGTCGTCCTCGGGGGCCGGCAGCACGCGCTCCAGGAGCGTCCGGCCGAGCCCGATCCCCTGCTCCTCGGGCATGACGAACAGCATCGCGAGGTACCAGACGGGCGGTCGGACGACGGCCGAGACGAACGCGACGATCCGCTCGCCGCCGGGGGCGTCATCGTCGGGCCGGGTGGCGACCACGAACCGCTCGGGATCGGTCCTTTGGAGATGCTCGTAGAGGGCCGTGACCGCCGTGAGGTCGTCGGGTATCTCGGGCTGGCCGAGGCGCTCGAGGTAGTCGTTGATCGACGCCCGCCAGATGCGCGCGCACGCGACGAGCTCGTCGGGCCGGGCGGGACGCAGGTCGCACTCCTGGGTGCCGCGTACGGCCGGTCGGGCCATCGAGAGCTCCCGCTCGGCCTGCGCATGATCGTCGGCCCGGTGAGCTTCCCCGCCGCTCATCGGTCAGGCGGCTCCTTCCGGCTCCGGAGGCTCCTCGTCGCTCGGCGGCCGCCCCGTCGCCAGCCGCTCGAGCTCTGCCTGCATGAACGTATCGAGGTCACCGTCGAGGACGGCGCCGGTGTTCGAGGTCTCGTAGCCGGTCCGCAGGTCCTTGACCATCTGATAGGGGTGGAGGACGTAGCTCCGGATCTGGTTGCCCCAGCCGGCCGAGACGTGCTCCCCCTTGAGCTGGCGCAGCTCCGCTTCCTTCTCCTCGAGGCGGCGCTCGAGCAGGCGCGCCTTGAGGACCTTCGTCGCCGTCTCCTTGTTCTGCGTCTGGGACCGCTCGTTCTGGCTCTGGGCCACGATCCCGGTCGGCACGTGGGTGAGGCGGACGGCCGAGTCCGTCTTGTTGACGTGCTGGCCGCCGGCGCCCTGCGAGCGGAACGTGTCCACGCGGATCTCGTCCCAGTCGAGCTCGATGTCCTCGTCGTCGGCCTCCACCTCCGGCAGGACCTCCACGAGCGCGAACGTCGTCTGGCGGCGCTTCTGCGCGTCGAACGGGCTGATCCGCACGAGACGATGGACGCCCCGCTCCGCGCGCAGCCAGCCGTAGGCGCGGCGACCCTCGACCGCGACCGTCGCGCTCTTCAGGCCGGCCTGCTCGCCCTCGAGCTGGTCGACGACCTCGGTTGCGTAGCGATGCCGCTCCGACCAGCGCAGGTACATACGCAGGAGCATCTCGGCCCAGTCGGTGGCCTCGGTCCCGCCCGCTCCGGCGCTGATCGTGAGGAGCGCGCCTCGCTCGTCGTAGTCACCCGAGAAGAGGAGTGCGGTCCGCTCCCGGCGGAACGCGCTCTCGAGCTCGCTGAACGTCTTCTCGATCTCTGCGGTCAGCTCAGGGTCGCCCGCCTCCGCGAGGGGGATGAGCTCGACGAGGTCGCTGGCGCGGCTCACGAGATCGGTCCACAGGTCGATCTCCGACCGCAGCCCGTTCGCCGCACGGAGCACCCGCTGGGCGCTGCGGCTGTCCTCCCAGAACTCTGGAGCGGCCGTCAGCGCATCGAGCTCGGCGAGGCGGCTCCGCTTCGTGTCGAGGTCAAAGACGCCCCGAGGTCGACCGGATCTGCTCGGCGAGGTCGCGGATGGCGGACGCGTCCATCTAGTTCCGGACTCGCAGGTCCTGGAGCAGGATCGGGCGGAGCTCGATGAGCCGCAGGGCGGTCTTGCTCCGGGCGACGACGGGGTTCACGCAGGGACAGTACGCGTTGTGGGGGCAGACGCCGCAGTTCCCGTCACAGTCGAGGGCCGCGGCATAGCTGCACGTGCGGCAATCGCGCTCGCAGGCGATGAGATCGACGAACGACGCATCCTCGGCCTGCTTCACGATCCCTCTCTCCTCGTGACGTGCTCTCGACTGGGGGCTGCTGGAAGGCGTGCTCGATTGCGCTCCGAAAACGCGGGGGTGGTGTCGGGCGGGGACGCGGGGACGGCGCGCCGGGTGGCCGGCGGGCCCCCGGCAGGGTTTATTGGCCCAGTATAGGCGGTCAAATTCGGCTCGCCAAGAGGGGAACCGGTCGATTCCCGCAGGATCGTGCGGCGCCACGACGGACCGCTCCGTCAGCCGCCGCTCCGCGACAGCTCGCCGGACGGTGCCTGGTGGGCGAAGAAGTAGAGCGCGAGCGCCCCGAGCTCGTGGACGGTTGCGTCGACCCGGCGCCCGTTGTCGGCTTCGATTCGGCTCGTCGGCGTGGGCGAGCCCCAGGCCGTGAACCCCAGGTCCTCGGCGATCCGCAGCACGCGCAGCATGTGCGTCGGATCGCTGACGAAGACCGCGTCGCGGATGCTCTTGGTACGAAGGATGTCCGACACGCGGTCGAGCGACTCGAGCGTCGTCCGGCCACGGTCCTCGACGAGGATCGCCTTGTCGGGCACCCCGCGGGCGAGCGCGTACGCGCGACCTGCCGCGGCTTCCGTCGTCCGGTCGCCCTCGGCCTTGCCACCGGTGACGACGAGATACGGCGCGACCCCGTGGAGGTAGAGAGCGACCGCGTGGTCGAGCCGGGCCGCATACACCGGCGAGGGCGTCCCGTTGAACTGGGCGGCCCCCAGGACGACGATCGCGCCGGCGGGACGCTGCTCGTCACGCGTCCCCTGCTGCCAGATCCGGAACGTCGCGTAGGCGACGAGCGTCGCCGATCCGACGACGGCGACGCCGGCCAGCAGGAGGAGGTCGCGAAGCCGTGCCGACGGGGTCAGCGCCCGTGGCACTTCTTGTATTTCAGGCCGGAGCCGCAGAAGCAGAGGTCGTTGCGACCGATGCGCTTGCCGCTTGGCGTGTAGCCCGGCCGGAGGGGACCGTTGCCCGGCGATCCGCCGCCCGCAGCGGCCGCCGGCCGGTCGCCGAGTGACTCGACGACGCCGCGCACGGCGGGCGACCCGGGCAGTCCTCGAGCGATCGCCGCGCCGCCGGATGCCGCCCCGAACCCGGTCGCGACGGCCGCTCCCCCGCCGGCCGACGTCATCGCGCCCGCCCCGACGCCCTGCCGGGCCGGCTGCGCCGGGCTCGCGGCAGCCCCACCCGCACTCAGGGCCCCGTCACCGTCGCTCGCAGCCGCGGCAAGGCCGGCCGACGGTCCGGGACCGGGCATCCGGTTGACGGTGACGCGGAAGATCGTCGTCGCGACGCCGTGGCGGATGAGCGCCCGGAGCTCCTCGTAGAGCGAGTAGGCCTCGCGGCGGAACTCGTTGAGCGGGTCCTGCTGCGCGTATCCACGCAAACCGATACCGCGTCTCATGTCGTCGAGCTCGGTCAGGTGCTCGACCCACAGGGAGTCGACCGTCCGCAGGAGGACGAGGCGCTCGACGAGCGACCAGTCCCCCTCGCCGACCTCGGACTCTTTCTCGTGCAGCTTCTCGTCGACGAGGTCGCGGATGTGGGCGCGCAGGTCGTCCTTCGTGTGGAAGTCGGCCAGGTCGTCCTCGGTCGCCCCGGCGCCCTCGATCCCCATCGTGCGCAGCGCCGCGACGATGCCCTCGAGGTTCCAGTCCATCGCCGTGTCGGAGACGCCGAACGTGTCGACGATCGAATCGACCTCCTCGTCGAGGAACACCTGCACGGTATCGCCGAGGTCCTCGTTGCGGAGCACCTTGTCGCGCTCCGCGTAGATCGTCTCGCGCTGCTTGTTGATGACGTCGTCGAACTCGACGACGCGCTTGCGGATGTCGAAGTTGAAGCCCTCGACCCGAGTCTGGGCGCCCTCGATCGTCTTCGACACGAGCCGTGACTCGATCGCGACGTCGTCGTCTAGCCCGAGCCGTTCCATGAGCCCCGCGACGCGCTCGGAGGCGAACCGCTTCATGAGTTCGTCGTCGAGCGAAAGGTAGAACCGCGACGAGCCGGGATCACCCTGCCGGCCGGCGCGGCCGCGGAGCTGGTTGTCGATCCGCCGACTCTCGTGCCGCTCCGTCCCGATGATGTGCAGGCCGCCGACCGCGACGACGCGCTCGTGGTCCTCGTCGCAGATGGCTTTCGCCTCGGCGAGCGCCTCCTCATACGTCGCCTTGTCGACCTCGGCCGGGTTCAGGCCACGCCTGTGGAGGATCTCTGACGCGAGACCTGCCGGGTTGCCGCCGAGGAGGATGTCCGTGCCGCGGCCGGCCATGTTCGTCGCGATCGTGACCGCTGCGGAGCGGCCCGCCTGGGCGACGATCCCCGACTCCTTCTCGTGGAACTTGGCGTTGAGGACCTCGTGCTTGATCCCGCGCCGCTTGAGCATCTCCGAGAGGATCTCGCTCTTCTCGACGGAGACGGTGCCGACGAGCACGGGCCGGCCGGCCTCGGTCATCTCCTCGATCTCGTCGATGAGCGCGGTGAACTTGCCCGGCTCGTTGCGGTACACGAGGTCCGACTCGTCGTCGCGGATCATCTCGCGGTGGGTCGGGATCGCGACGACCTCGAGCGTGTAGATCTTGTGGAACTCCTCGGCCTCGGTGAGCGCGGTGCCGGTCATCCCGGCGAGCTTGTCGTAGAGCCGGAAGTAGTTCTGGAACGTGATCGTCGCGAGCGTCACCGACTCGCGCTGGACCCGCAGGCCCTCCTTCGCCTCGATCGCCTGGTGGAGGCCCTCGCTCCAGCGCCGGCCGGGCATCTGGCGGCCGGTGAACTCGTCGACGATGACGATCTCGCCGTCCTTGACGATGTAGTCGCGGTCGCGCTTGTAGAGGGCGTGCGCCTTGAGGGCCTGCTCGAAGTGCCGAGCGAGCGTCGGGTCGGCGTCGTAGAGGTTGGGGATGCTGAGCCAGCCCTCCATCTTCGCGATACCCAGCTCGGTGGGGCTGACCGCGCGGTCCTTGAGGTCGACGAAGTAGTCGCCGCCCTCCTCGTCGCCCTCGGGGCGGCCGATGAGGCGCGGCACGAGGCGGGCGAACGTGTAGTACTTGTCCGCTGACTCCTCGGCCTGGCCGCTGATGATGAGCGGGGTGCGCGCCTCGTCGATGAGGATGTTGTCGACCTCGTCGACGATCGCGAACGCGCGCTCCCGCTGCACCCGCTGGTCGAGCTCCACGACCATGTTGTCGCGCAGGTAGTCGAAGCCGAACTCGTTGTTCGTGCCGTAGGTCACGTCCGCCGCGTACGCCTCCTGGCGGCTCACCGGTCGGAGGTTGACGAGCCGCTCGTCGCTCGTTGGGTAGCCGGGCTCGAAGACGTAGCTCGCGTCGTGGGTGATCATCCCGACGCTCACGCCGAGGGCGTGGTAGATGGGACCCATCCACTGCGGGTCGCGGCGGGCGAGGTAGTCGTTGACCGTGACGATGTGGACGCCGCGCCCGGTCAGGCTGTTGAGGATCGCGGCCAGCGGCGCGACGAGGGTCTTCCCCTCCCCGGTCCGCATCTCGGCGATCCGCCCCTGGTGGAGCACGACCCCGCCGACGAGCTGGACGTCGAAGTGGCGCATGCCGAGCGTGCGCCGCATCGCCTCGCGAGCAGCGGCGAAGACCTCCGGGATGACCTCGTCGAGCGCCTTCTGGATGCGCTCCTGCTCCTTCTTCCGGCGGGCCTTGGCGAGTTCGCGTCGGCGCTCGAGGTCGGGGTGGTGGAGCTCGTCGTCGTCCGGCTCGTCGGGCTCGGCGGCCTCGTGGATCTCCTGACGGATCTCGTCGATCCGTTCGCGGATCTCCTCGTCGGACAGGGCCTCGAACTCGGGCTCGAGGGCGTTTGCCTGATCGACGAGCGGCTGGATGCGCCGCAGCTCGCGGTCGTTGGAGTCGACGAAACGGTTGAGGAAGCCGAGGACCATGGCCGGTGAAGTATAGGTGAGGGACCCGAGCGGACCCCTCAGGCCGTCACAGCGTCAGTGCCAGAACTTCGTTCCGTAGTCCTCGGGCCGATGGCCTCCGCCGAGCGGCCTCGGCCCTCGGAGGGTCAGTGCCAGAACCTCGTCCCGTAGCCGAGGACGAGGAGCACGAACGTGGCCGCGCCGAGGCCGAGCCAAAAGGCGACGGCGAGCGCCGTCGGGGTCGGGTTCATCTCCGGGTTGCGGAGCCGCGGCAGGCGGCGCGAGCGGAGCGCGATGCCCCAGCGTGGCGAGCGGAGCTGACCGCGCCAGTCCGGCTGGCCGCCCCGCGGCTCGAGGCCACCCCGGCCGTCGGGTCGGTGGAGCTGCAGGCTCACCGAACCGCCGTGGCTCGGGACGCCGCGAGCCGCGCCGGTGATCCCGGAGGACCGTTGTCGTCGGGGTTGTCGTCACCGCGGTCGCCGGCGTCGCCTTTGCGCTCGTCCCAGAAGGTCATCTCCTGGGTGAACGTGACCTCGCTGCTGAACAGCGCGCCGACCGACTCGCCGCGGTGGATGCGCTTGATCGCCTCGCCGATGAGCGGCGCGACGGACAGCGTCTTGATCTGGTGGATCTGCTTGGCCGCCGGGAGCGGGATCGTGTCGGTCACGACGACCTCGCGCAGGCTCGACTTCTGGATCCGGTCGACCGCCGGCCCGGACAGGACGCCGTGGGTGGCGCATGCGTAGATCTCGTCGACCCCCTCGCGCTCGAGGGCCGTGACGATCTCGATGAGGGTGCTCGCCGTGTCGATCTCGTCGTCGACGATGATCGCCCGCCGGCCGCGGACGTCGCCGATGACGTTCATGAGCTCGGCCTTGTCGAGGTTGCCCTGGCGGCGCTTCTCGATGATCGCGAGGGGCGCCCCGAACAGCTCCGCGAACGCGCGCGCCCGCTTCGCGAAGCCGAGGTCGGTGACGACGACCGGGCGCTCGAGCCCCTTCGCGATGAAGTACCGCGAGAGGATGTGCACCGCGGTCAGCTCGTCGACGGGGATGTTGAAGAAGCCCTGGATCTGGCCCTGGTGGAGGTCCATCGTCAGGACCCGGTCCGCCCCGGCGACCGTGATCATGTCGGCGACGAGGCGCGCCGTGATCGGCACGCGGGGCTGGTCCTTCTTGTCCGAGCGGCCGTACGCGTAGAACGGGATGACGGCCGTGATCCGGCCGGCGCTCGCCCGCTTGAACGCGTCGATCATGATGAGGAGCTCCATGATCGACTGGTTCACCGGCGTGCACGTCGGCTGGACGAGGAAGACGTCCTTCTCGCGGACGTTGTCGAGGATCTTCACGAAGATGTTCTCGTTCGCGAACTGGAAGATCTCGGCCTTGCCCATCTCCATGCCGAGATAGCGGCCGATCTTGCGCGCGAGCTCCGGGTTCGCGTTGCCGTGGTAGATCTCGAACTGGTCCGCGTACACCGGCGCCTCCTGTTCGCGGGCTCCACCGCGGGCCGGCCTCATCGGGCTGGCGTGCTCCCATCGCCGCCCGGTGTGCCCGCGCCATCGGGGTCGCCATTGTCGCCGATGGCCCCTCGCTCCGCCAGCCCGGCGCGGAACGCCGCGATCCCGACGACGCGGTCGCCCTCCTCGAGGCGCATGACGATGACCCCGCGGGCCCCGGAGCCATAGCGATTGATCGTGTTCGTCTCGGTCCTGATCACCTGCCCGCCGGCGGAGATGAGGAGGAGCTCCTCGTCCACCTCGGTCACCTGCTGGACCGCCGCGACCGAGCCGGTCTTCCTGCCCTCGAGCGCGATCAGGCGGACGCCCTGCCCGCCGCGGTGCTTGCGACGGAACTCGGTCAGGGCGACCCGTTTGCCGTAACCGGTCTCGGTGAGGACGAGGAGGTCGGCCTCGGGCTCGACGACGCTCATCGCGACGACGCTGTCGCCCTCCTTCTTCAGCAGTCGGATCCCGATGACCCCGGCCGCGACGCGGCCCATCGGCCGGACCTCGTCCTCGGCGAAGCGGGCGAGCATGCCCTCGGCGGTGGCGATGATCACGTCATCGTCGCCGCTCGAGATGTCGACCCAGGCGAGCTCGTCGTCCTCGTTGATCGTGATCGCCAGGATCCCGGTCGAGCGGACACGCTCGAACGCCTCGAGCGGGGTCTTCTTGATCGTCCCGCGCCGGGTGGCCATCACGACGAAGTGGCCCGGCTCGAAGTTCGGCAGGGTGATCGTCGCCATCGGGACCTCGCGCGCCTCGACCTGGATGCCCGGGAGGTTGATGATCGGGATCCCCTTCGCCTGGCGGCTCGCGTCGGGGATCTGGTGCACCTTCGTGCTGAACACGCGGCCGCGGTTCGTGAAGAACAACGCCCAGTCGTGGGTGTTCGCGACGAGGAGGTGCTCGACCGCGTCCTCCTCACGCGTGACGTGGCCGATGATCCCCTTGCCGCCGCGGTGCTGGCGACGGTACGTGCCGACGGGCTGGCGCTTGATGTAGCCCCGGCCCGAGATCGTGACGACGACGTCCTCGTCGGCGATGAGGTCCTCGTCGGTCATCTCGCGGCTCGCATCGTCGACGACCCGCGTCCGGCGCTCGCCGGCGTACTTGCGCTTCAGCTCCGTCAGCTCGTCCTTGATGATCCCGAGGACGCGACCCGGGTTCGCGAGGATGTCCTCGAGCTCGGCGATCTGCTGGATGACCTCGAGGTACTCGTCCTCGATCTTCTTGCGCTCGAGGGCGGCGAGGCGGGCGAGCCGCATGTCGAGGATCGCCTGCGCCTGTGCCTCCGACAGGTCGAACCGGCTCATGAGGTTCGTCCGGGCGTTCTCGACGTCGGCCGACTCGCGGATCGTCTTGATGACCGCATCGAGGTGGTCGAGCGCGATCTTCAGCCCCTCGAGGATGTGCGCCCGGGCGCGCGCCTTCTCGAGGTCGAACTCGGTGCGTCGGCGGATGACGTCCCGCCGGTAGTCGACGTAGTGCTGGAGGACCGCCTTGAGCGGCAGCGTCTGCGGCTGCCCGTCGACGAGCGCGAGCATGTTCATGTTGAATGCGAGCTGCATCGGGGTGTGCTTGAAGAGGTTGTTGAGGACCTTGTGCGGGTTGACGTCCCGCTTCACCTCGATGTAGATGCGCATCCCGTCGCGATCCGACTCGTCGCGCAGGTCGGCGATCCCCTCGATCCGCTTGTCCTTGACGAGCTCGGCGATCTTCTCGAGCAGCGCGGCCTTGTTCACCTGGTACGGCAGCTCGCTGACGATGATCGCCATCCGGTCGGCCCGCGTCTCCTCGAACGCCACCTGGGCGCGGATGACGACGCGGCCGCGGCCGTGGGCGTACATGTCGCGGATGGCGTCGACCGTCTCCCACTCGCCGGTGAACTGGTTCCGCCGCGACTCGAACCGGTAGATGGTGCCGCCCGTCGGGAAGTCCGGCCCGAGGATGTACTGGGCGAGGTCGTCGGTCGTGAGATCGGGGTCGTCGACGAGCGCGATCGTCGCGTCGCACACCTCGCCGAGGTGGTGGGGCGGGATGTTCGTGGCCATGCCGACGGCGATCCCGGCACTCCCGTTGATGAGGAGGTTCGGCAGCTTGGCCGGCAGGACGGACGGCTCCTTCTGGGTCCCGTCGTAGTTGTCGACGAAGTCGACCGTGTTCCTGTCGATGTCGCCGAGCAGCTCGGCGGCGATGCCGGTTAGGCGCGCCTCCGTGTAGCGCATCGCCGCCGCGCTGTCGCCGTCGACCGAGCCGAAGTTGCCCTGTCCGTCGACGAGCGGGTAGCGCATCGAGAAGCTCTGCGCGAGGCGGACGAGTGCGTCATACAGGGCGACGTCGCCGTGGGGGTGGTACTTGCCCATGACCTCGCCGACGATCGCGGCGCACTTGCGGTACGAGCTCGTGGCCGACAGGCCCATCTCGCCCATCGTGTAGAGGATCCGCCGGTGGACGGGCTTGAGGCCGTCGCGGACGTCGGGCAGGGCGCGCGCGACGATGACGCTCATCGCGTAGTCGAGGTAGCTCACCCGCATCTCGTCCTCGATGCGGATGGCCCGGATGTCGCCCAGGTCCTCGGTCACGTCGTCGGTCTCCCGGTCATGTCGCGGTTCACGTGAGCGGCGGCTCCGGGAACGTCGCCGGATCGATCGTCGGCGCACCGCTCGAGAAGCGCTCCGCCGTGGCAGCGGCCTCCGAGCTCGACGGTGCGCCCGGCCGTCGGCGGATCCCCGCGAGGGACTTGCGGAGTGGCTCGGCGCGGGCAGGATCGAGCTTGGGCAGGGTGTCCCGGATGACCCACGCCCGATGGCCGTCGTCGCCGGCGGTGGCCCTGGCGGTCTCCTCTTCGCAGAAGCGCGTGGTCGCCTCGAGGTCGACGAGCGTCAGGCTGCGGAGCGCCCAGGCGAGCGCCTTCTGGACATCCGGGCTGGCGTCGCCCATGAGCTGGCCGACGAGCGGGAGGCCGTGTTCCACGACGATCGGCGAACGGCCGAGGTGCCGCTCGATGAACGGGATCGTCGCGATCGTCGACCCGACGAGGCGGCGTTCCCAGTGCGATGGGGAGAACACGAGCTGCTCGAGCTCGGCCCAGCGATACGACTCGATGAGGATGCCCCGCCCGTACGGGTGGGCGAGCGAGTCGACCGTGATCCAGTCGCCTGCCTCGCGCGCCGCGCGACGCAGGAGCTGCCACGACCGCTCGGGGTCGTCGACGACGAGGCGTTCGAGGAGCCCGAAGGCGAACCAGCGCGGTTCGAGCGCCTCGTCCCGGAACAGCCGGTCGGCGAGGACGAGGAACGGTCCCGAGCGCTGGCGACGGGTCGCTTCCCGGAATCCGCGCTGAACGCCCGCCAACAGGGGCCAGCGCACGCCGAGCACCTTGCCGATCCCGGGCGCGATCCGCCGTTGCCCTGCCTCGTACTCCGGGTCGGCGAGGCTCGTCAGGCCCTCGCGCAGGGCAGTCGCGAACGCGTCCGGCTCGTCGGTGAGCTCGGCGAGGTCCCGACCGATCTCCTCGGCCCGCTCCCGCCGCTCTGCGACGAGGGCCGCCGCGCGCTCGGACACGGCGCTCGTCACGCGGTCGCCTCGGGCGGGTCCACGGAGACGGGCGCATCGGGCTCGTCGTCGGGTCGCTCGCCGTCATCGGGTCGCTCGCCGTCGCCGGGTCGCTCGTCGACGACGCGGAAGCGGTAGCGCGCCTTTAGCTCGCGCTTCCGGCCCTCGGTCGCTCCGATGTATCGGGCGTCCGCGGTGGCCAGCAGCTCGCCGGACGTTGCATCGACGATCCGGCCGGCCGTGTCGATGAGCCGGCCGCGGCGGGCGACGCTCGACACCCAGCCCTCGGCGAGGATCGGCTGGCCGACCCGGACCGGGCGCCGGAAGTCGACGGACATGCGTGCGGTGAGGCCCCACAGGTCGTGGTCCACCAGGGCCCAGGCCATGACCTCGTCGAGGATGGCGGCAAGAATCCCGCCGTGCGCGATGCCCTCCCAGCCCTCGAACCGGTCCGACAGGATCAGCCTCGTCCAGCAGCGATCGGCTGCCGTGTGGAGCTCGAGGTGGAGGCCGTGGGCGTTCAGGGTGCCGCAGGCGAAGCAGTTGTGCGGCTCGACCTCGATCCGCCGGCTCGGCGCTCCGCTGTCGCGGGCCGCCGGCGCGCTCCGCCCGCCCGGCCTCGCGAGGGCGACCTCAGACGTCAAGGTTCCGCACCTTGCGTGCCTCGGCCTTGATGAAATCCTTGCGCGGGCCGACCTTCTCGCCCATGAGCATCGTGAAGATGCCGTCTGCCTCGCCGGCATCGTCGATCTCCGCCCTGAGGAGCGTCCGCGTCTCCGGGTTCATCGTCGTGTCCCAGAGCTGATCGGCGTTCATCTCGCCGAGGCCCTTGAAGCGCTGGACGGTCACGCTGCGGGTCGCGAGCTGCTTGACGATCGCGTCGCGCTCCTTCTCGCTCTGTGCGTAGCGCGTCTGCTTGCCGGTGCTCACGCGGTAGAGCGGCGGCTGGGCGATGTACAGGAAGCCGTTCTCGATCACCTCCGGCATGTGTCGGTAGAAGAACGTCAGCAGCAGGGTCCGGATGTGCGCGCCGTCGACGTCGGCGTCGGTCATGATGATGACCCGGTGGTAGCGCAGCTTCGCGATGTCGAAGCTGTCGCCGATCCCGGCCCCGAGCGCGATGATGAGGGGCTTGACGTTCTCCGACGAGAGGATCTTGTCGAGCCGTGCCTTCTCGACGTTGAGGAGCTTGCCGCGCAGCGGGAGGATCGCCTGGAACCGGCGGTCGCGCCCCTGCTTCGCGGAGCCGCCGGCCGAGTCGCCCTCGACGAGGTAGAGCTCGCTGCGCGCGGGATCGCGTTCCTGGCAGTCCGCGAGCTTGCCCGGCAGTGACATCCCCTCGAGTGCGCCCTTGCGGATGACGAGGTCGCGCGCATTGCGGGCGGCCTCCCGGGCGCGGGCGGCCGTGAGGCACTTCTCGATGATCCGGCGACCGTCGGCGGGGTTCTCGTCGAGGTACTGGCCGACCGCGTCGGCGACGGCCGCCTGGACCTGGCCCTTGACCTCGGCGTTGCCGAGTTTCGCCTTCGTCTGGCCCTCGAACTGGGGGTCGACGAGCTTGACGCTGACGACGGCGGTCAGGCCCTCGCGGACGTCATCGCCCGAGAGGTTGGCGTCGGAGTCCCGCAGGATGCTGGCGCGTCGTGCCCAGTCGTTGAGCGAGCTCGTGAGCGCGGCCCGGAAGCCGGTGAGGTGCGTGCCGCCGTCGACCGTGTTGATGTTGTTCGCGAAGGCGAGCACGTTCTCCGTGTACGAGTCGTTGTACTGGAGCGCGACTTCGACCGTCGTCGTGCCCTCGCGTCGCTCGACGTAGATCGGCCGGTTGTGGAGCGCCTCCTTGTTCCGGTTGAGGTGCCGTACGAACGACACGAGGCCTCCCTCGAAATAGAACGAGCGCTCCCTGTCGGCGCGCTCGTCCATGAGCCGGATCCACACGCCCTTCGTGAGGTACGCCGATTCGCGAAGGCGCTGGGTGATGAGCTCGAACGAGTAGTCGATCGCCTCGAAGACCTGTGGGTCGGCACGGAAACGCGTCGTCGTGCCGTGCCGACCGTTGGCCGGTCCGGTCCGGGTGACGGGTATCGTCGGCTTGCCGCGGGCGTATTCCTGGGCCCAGATCGACCCGTCTCGCGCCGATTCGACGCGGAGCCACGCGGAGAGGGCGTTGACGACGCTCACCCCGACGCCGTGCAGGCCGCCCGACACCTTGTAGCCGCCGCCGCCGAACTTCCCGCCCGCATGGAGGACGGTGTGCACGACCTCGAGCGCGTCCTTGCCGGTCGAGTGCTTGCCGACCGGCACGCCGCGGCCGTCGTCCTTCACGATGACCGTGCCGTCGGGTTCGATCGTCACGTCGATCCGGGTCGCGTGGCCGGCCATCGCCTCGTCGATCGAGTTGTCGACGACCTCCCACACGAGATGGTGGAGGCCACGCACGTCGGTCGAGCCGATGTACATGCCCGGCCGCCGGCGGACGGCCTCGAGGCCCTCGAGCACCTGGATGCTCGCCGCGGTGTAGTCACCGGCGGCGGCGCGTGCGCGTGCGCCCGCGCGCGTTCCCTTGACCGGCGTACGATTGACCGGCGTGCGATCGATTGGCTGGCTCGCTTCGCGGGTCATGCCGGGCCCCCGGTCAGGCGCTCGTAGATCCGGCCGAGCTCCTCGTCGCTGTAGTACTCGATGACGATCCGGCCGCCGCGACGCGTCCGCGCGAGGCTCACCTTCGTCCCGAGCGACCGACGGAGGTCCTCCTCGACCCGTTCGAGATCGGGATCGGCCAGGCGGGGTTGGCGGCGAGTGCCCTGGGTGCCGGGCTCACGGAGCCGACGAGCCAGCTCCTCGGCCTGGCGGACGGACAGCTCGCGCGAGACGATCGTGCCGAGGAGGTGCACCTGGGCGCGCGGCTCGAGCCCGCCGATCGCCCGGGCGTGGCCTTCCGAGATGTGTCCGTCGGTCACGGCCACCTGGACGGCCGGGTCGAGGTCGAGGAGTCGGAGAGTATTTGCGACCGTCGTTCGGGCACGGCCGACGCGCTGGGCGATCGCCTCCTGGGACATGCCGAACTCGTCGACGAGCTGGCGATAGGCGTGCGCTTCTTCCATCGGGTTGAGGTCGGCGCGCTGGATGTTCTCGACGAGGGCCACCTCGAGCTGCGCACGATCGGCGAGCTGCCGGACGACGGCAGGGATCCGTTCGAGGCCGGCGAGTTGCGCGGCGCGGAACCGACGCTCGCCGGCGACGAGCTGGTAGCCGTCGAGGACCTCCGTGACGAGGATCGGCTGGAGCACCCCGTGTTCGCGGATGCTTGCGGCGAGCTCCTCGATCGCGGTCTCGACCGTCCCGCGACGCGGCTGGTATGGGTTCGGGCGGATCCGCGCGAGCGGGATCTCCGTCGGGGCGGCGACGTTCGCCGGCCGCTGGGGGATGAGCGCGGAGATGCCGCGTCCGAGCCCGCCCTGCTGCCGATCGGGACGAGCCGTCATGCGTCGACCCCGGCCGCTGCGACGACGACGTCGGCCCCCCACGATCCACCGGCCTGGACGATGACGCCGTGGGTGACGGTCGGCTGGGTGGCCTCTCGGGCGCGCAACTCGTCCGCGAACGCCCGGTACGCGGCGGCGCCCTTGGACTCCGGGCTGTACAGGGCGATCGGCCGGCCGTAACTCGGCGCCTCGGACAGCCGGACGCTGCGCGGAATGACGGTCTCGAACACCGCGTCGCCGAGATGGCGGCGAGCCTCCTCGCTCACCTCTGCCGACAGGTTGGTGCGCGCGTCGTACATCGTGAGCAGGACGCCGAGGACCGCGAGGTCGGGGTTGAGGTGATCACGCACCAGATTGACCGTGGCGATGAGCTGGGTCAGGCCCTCGAGGGCGTAGTACTCGCACTGGAGGGGGATCAGCACGGCGTCCGCGGCCGTGAGTGCATTGACGGTGAGGAGACCGAGCGAGGGCGGGCAATCGATGAGGACGTGGTCGAAGCGGTCTGCGACCGACGACACGAGCCTCGCCACGCGCCGCTCGCGCTGGCTCTGTGGGGCAAGCTCGACCTCGGCACCGGCGAGCGCGATCGTCGACGGGACGAGCGCCAGGCCCT
>VBHW01000128.1 GCA_005881055.1 Chloroflexota bacterium | reverse complement strand
GATGACGAGGACGACCACGGCGTCATCTGCGAGGACCGGTCGCAGGCCGGCGAGGACGTCACGCATGAACGCCAGGTAAGGCTCGCGGTGGTGGGCGTCGTCGAGGGTCGCGTCGATCGCCCGGGCGTCCTCGCCGAGGAACCAGGTTCGCAGCCAGTTGTAGTAGCCGTACTTCACGACCCGGAGATACGGCGGCGAGGTCACGACGAGGCGCGCCCGCTCCGGCAGGGCCCGCTCCCGGAGCGCCGCCCTGGCGCGGCCGCCGAAGTCGCGTGCGTCGCCGAGGAGGGCGATCCCGCGGGTCGTGGGTGGCAGTTGGCGGTAGAGGCGGTCGAGCTTGGCGTCGAGGCAGGCGAAGACGTCGCGCTCGGGCGACCGGAACGCGGTACGCGCTGCGAACTCGCGGACGTAACGCGGAGCCATGCTGAACGTGTTCGGCATGATCTCGGACAGGTACGTCCGGCTCTTGCCGTGGAGGATGCCGGTGATCGCCGCGGCGAGGAACCGGTCGACCGGCTCGGTCAGGACGAGGCGCGAGCGGACGAACAGGAGCTGCGCGAGCGTTCGCGGGTGGAACGCGAGCGCGACCTCGGCCGGGACCGGCTCGTCGCCCTGATCGGGTGAGCCGCCCGAGCCGTTGGCAGGGACCCGAGCCTCGGCCCCCTCGCCACGCTCGGCCACCACCTGTTCTGCGAGGTCGAGCCAGCCCTGCGCCGAGCTTGCCCAACCGAGCCGCAGGGCGGCCACCCGCGTGCGGGCGCCCGGGGCCGGCGCGGGCTCGACCTTGGACGCCGTCAGGAGGTACGCGAACGGGTTGAGGTCGTTGCCGACGCCGACCCGGCCCTCGGCACATGCCTGCAACGGGGTCGTTCCGCGTCCACTGAACGGGTCGAGGACGACGTCGCCCGGCCTCGACCACCTGGCGATGAACGCGTGTGCGAGCGCCGCGGGGAAGCTCGCGAGGTACGAGCACATCGGGTGGAAGCTATGTCCCCACAGTCGCTGCTGGTCCTTCCACTCGGGCACGAGCGAGAGCGCCGGGAGGCCGAGGGGGAGGCGGAGGTCGAGTTGGCCGGATCCGGGGACGGCGCGGAGGGGTCGCGTAGCGTCGGTTGCCGTCGGCACCGCGATCGATGGCACGGTAGCCCCGTCAGCGGTCCGCCTGTCCGGCACGCTCCTCGCGATCCCTCCAGCTGGGCCCACCCCGCGAGATATCGTCGGGCGACGGGTCGCGGAGCATAGCACGCGCCGATTCGGTCCTCGACCCGTTCTCGAGGCTGGTGGCGTGACCGCTGCGGAGGTACGCTACGGGCGGAGTCCGAGGCTGTTGAGCGGAACCGCCCGACGGCCGGGTGTCACGATGGCGGACACGAACACTGCCGTTGAGGCGCTCGTCCGGCGTTGGTGGCCCCGTCCCCACCGACCGGTCCGACTTACCGGCGCTGAGGCCACCCGGACTCGCGCGGTGCCGCCGCGATGTCGGGTTCGACCGCGGCGGACCGCAGTCCGCCGCGATTCCCTTGGGCTTGACCCGGCCCGCAGCGACCCTTACGGGGCGACCTCCTCGCTGCCGACGAAGGTGTCGAGGATCACCCAGTGCGCAGCCAGGGCGCCGTTCGAGCCGACGCCGAAGGACCCGAACCGGCCGTCGAGGGCGACCACGGCGCTCTCCCCGACGACGCGCGGAGCCACGAGGTCGGGCCGGAACTCGACGGCAGTCCCGGCGTCGACGCCGAACGCCAGGCGATCGGCCGCCGCCTGGGAGGCAATGAGGTTGTAGAGGCGACCCCAATGGCGGTTCGAGACGATGCCCGGCTCGACGCCGACGTCGACCCAGCCGAGGCCAGGCACGGGCGTCACGCTGTCGGGCCTGAACTCCGCGATCGCGGCCGCCTCGATCTGGGCGGTCGTGTCGCCCGGGCGTGGATCGGCCGTGAATGAGGTGCCAAGGGCCGACGCGGCCGCGTCATTGGCCAGCACCGCCGCGCCCCCCAGCCAGGCGCTCCGGATCGCGTTCGTCACAGCGGGAGCGGCGGTGAGGCTCGCGAGGATCGTCGCCGGGTCGGGAGCGGTGAGCAGCACGCCGTCGGCCGCGGCGAGTGCCGCCGTCATGTCCGCCGTCCTCGTCCGCGCATTCAGGACGAACCAGTCCGCCGACGCGCCGCGTGCCGCGAGCGACGCCGCGAACGCCTTGGCGTCCTTCGTAGCGATCTCCGCCTTCGCGTAGCCTGCCGTCAGGACGACGACGCGGCTGCCGCTGCCGCCGGCCGCTACCACGAGCCGATCGAGCACTGCCGACGATGGCGATCCGCCCGCAAGCAGGAGCGGGCCGCTGCCGGCCGGCGTCGCGAGGCTCGGGAACGTCCGCGTCGAGATGTCGGGCGCCGTCACCGGCGAGCCCTCGACGATCGGCGTCCGGGCAGCCATGTCGAAGCCGTCACCGGGTGGCAGCACCTGGGTCGCCACGTCGTGGATCGAGAGCGTCCCGCTGCCGTCGAACTGCCCGGTGGCGGGATACGTGAGCGAATCCGTGACGAACACCGCCGACGCCCCGCCGATCTCGGTCAGGTTGGTCCCGCCGTCGATGGTCGCGGCCGTGTCCGCGTCGACCCCGATCCCGAGCTCTTCCGTGGTGAACGAGGAGGTGATGAGCCGGGCGATCCGGCCGCGCTGGAAGACGTGCTGATCGAGGAGGACGTCCTGGAGGCCGAAGACGAGGCCGCGCGTCTCGTCGTCTGGACCGGCGTACAGCCACAGGTCAACGGCGCCCTGCTCGAAGCCCTGCTCGGGCCCGTTGCTGCCGGTGTAGCCAGCGATCATGTCGGCCGATTCGACCGCGGCGCCTGCGCTGTTGCCGCTCGTCACGGCGCCCGCGGCCTGGGCATTCGCGAGCGCCGCCTCGAATAGCGTGTTCGCGACGACCTCCATGGCCACGTCCTGGTCGCCACCGAGCACGAAGATCCCGTCGATGCCGGGCGTCACGAGGTCGACGTTCGCCTGAACGTATGCGTCGGCGCGGACGAGCACCGGCGCGAGGACGACGTGGCACGTCTCGCCGGCCGGGATCACCGCAAGGCACGCGTCTTCGATCTGGGCGCGGCGACCGTCCGCGAACGTGAGGTTCTGGTTGCGCAGGCCGTTCGACATCGACAGTGGGTCGACGCCGTAGGCGATGGGCAGGACGAGGATCGAGACCACACCCGAGGTGTCGACCTCGGCGGCCTCCCTGGCGAACTGGCGGAGCGTGTCCGCGGCATAGCCTGCCCCGATGGGTATGAACGTCGATACCGTCGCCGCCGACAAGGAGGCGGGCGCGATGGCCGAAGGCAGCACGAGCGCCACGGCGAGGACAAGGCTGGTGGCCGCAGCTCGCAGGGAATGGCGCGGCACCGGCGTCGACGTCGGGGTCGGCATCGGAGGCTCCTCATGGCTGGGCAATGGCCGGTGGAGCGGCGCGGATGGCCGGTGAAGTCGCCCCGACCATACACCTCCCGGCCTCGTCCGGGGCGTGACCGCAGGCGTGATGCGACTACAATCCGCCGAGCCCGGCGCGGCCAACCGCGTCCCCGTAGCTCAGTGGACAGAGCAGCCGCCTTCTAAGCGGCCGGTCGCAGGTTCGAATCCTGCCGGGGACGCCAGAACAACCCCCGGCAGCGCGAGTGGCCTCGGGGTCAGGGCCGCTCAGCCTCTCAGGGGAGCGGCCTTCGCCAGACGGCACCCGGCGCCCCGGCCCCCGAGTCGGGCGCGTTCGAGTTGAGGCCAACGGCGACCTCGAGCGACGACGACGCGGCCGCCGCATACGGACTGAAGCCCTCGAATGGCGGATCCGACGCGACGCACCGCCAGGCGCGGCCGTCGGTTGATGCCCAGATCCCGCCTCGACAGCTCGGCTCGCCCGACGGTCCGGTCGCGAGGAACCCCGCGGGCGTCGATGCCACGCCGAACGCCTGGCCGTCCGCGAAGCGGTCGCCGGTCGCCTGCGCCCACGTCCGCCCGTCTGTCGACCACCATGCCCGTACTGAACGGTTTTCGCCGCCGACGTCCATGCCGACCGCGACCGCGACACCGTGACCGACGGCCACCCCGGTCATCTCCGCCGTCGACCCAGGGCCCGAACCCGGGCGCGGCCGGAAGAGCGGGTCGGCGGGGACTCGCGCCCAGGATGTTCCGCCAGTCGATGTCCAGACCGCGGCGCGGTTCG
>VBHW01000127.1:5909-6267 GCA_005881055.1 Chloroflexota bacterium | reverse complement strand
CGCGAGGCTGGCGGCGGCAGGTTCGCGCTTCGCATCTGGCTTTCGGGCTCCTGGGCTGGGTTGGTCTGCCCATCGTGATCGCACCGACGGTCGGCGCCGCGGGCGATGCCGCGCCGGAGGCCGTCCGTCAAGTTTGGCCGCTAACGGTGCGGCCGGACGTCCCGTTCGCGACGCGGGGTTACGCGTGGCGACAGCGCGTTGAGGCAAAGGTCGGAGGTCAAACGGGGCCGCGCGAGCGGTGGCGGAGGGCAGTCTAGGAAATCGAACCGGCAGAACGGAGGTCCGCTCTGCCGGTACCGAACGCTATTGAAAGGGCCGATGATCCTTATTACGGGATTCGATCCGAGGTGGGGCGGGC
>VBHW01000127.1:4150-5638 GCA_005881055.1 Chloroflexota bacterium | reverse complement strand
ACTTGACCGCATCGAAGGGCGCCGGTGGCTGAATTGCCGCGTGCTCCTCGGCCCGGAACTTGACCGCATCGAAGGGCGCCGGTGGCTGAATTGCCGCGTGCTCCTCGGCCCGGGTCGTCGTCAACAGCGACATAACGAGGAGTCCCGCCAGGAAGCTAGTGGCAACGAGCGTCGCCAGGATCAGCGGCGCGACGCGGATGGTGGTATGGCTGAGACCGGTGGTTCGATTCCCTGTCGTCAACGGAGTGTCCTCCCTACCGACGTGGATGTTGGTGAACAGGTCGAACGTAGGTCGCCGCGCAGGCTCGTTCATCCGGGAAATCACCCATATCCAGGGTCGGTCGAGGACCGGGCTGCGGCTCAGGGTGCGGGGGTGACGCTCGGTCGGCGCTTAGATGCCCCGGGCAGCCGCGCTGCGAGCTCGGTTCGGTTACGGGCACCGAGCTTGGCGAGGACATTGGAAACATGCCGTTCGACCGTCTTGCGCGATAGGAACAAGCGCTCCGCGATCTCGGAGTTGGTCGAACCGTCGGCAACGAGCCGAGCCACCTCGCGCTCCCGAGGTGTCAGCAGCTCGCGAGAGCCCGCGCCGGCGACTCGCGATCGCCGCCAGGTCCGCGTACCCAGGCTACGCAGGCCCTGCTCGGCCAGTCCCTGGAGTGTGGTGGCCCCGAATCGCTTGGCCGTGACGTCCACCTCATCGAGCATGCTGCGAGCCGAGCCGGGATCTGACTGTCGGAGGACTCGGGCGAGGTCGAGGCGGATCCAGAGCGCCTCGATGCGCTGGCCCACTTCCTCGGCGATCCTCGCCGCCTCGGACAGGAGTGGGGCGCTCCGGTCGAGGTCGCCCTCGGCCGCCGCGATCAGTCCCTCAGCGAAGAGGCTCAGCACGTGGTGCTCCTGGAGGACGCCGGCACCGCGAGATGCCTCAAGCGCCTCTCGCGCTCGGGCAACGTCGCCAATTCGGGCAAGGACCTCGGCTCGCCGGAGCTGAAGCTCGCCCGTGCAGCGCGGACAGGCCGCCTCGGCAGCGTCACGCTCGGCCGCCACCATGTGCGCGAGGGCCGCGTTCGTGCTGCCCGGCCCGCCGAGACGAGCGATCGCCACGGCGACGATCTGCTCATACGCCAGGCGGTAATGGGGGTCTGGCTCCATTTGGCCCTCGGCGGCTAGGGCGCGTGCGCCGGCCTGCCAGTCGCCGCGCACGATCCCGAGCTCCAGCGGCATTCGTGGCCCGCGCCGCCGGGTCACGAAACCCGCAATTCGATGCTGAAGAGCCATCGCCTCCGCGGCGGTCGCCTCGGCGTCGTCGAGCTGCCCGAGGTCGAAGAGCGTCCGGGCCAGCGCGTGGCCGAGCTCGACCCCGATCGCCAATCGCAGGGACCGTGTCGCATCCTGCCAGCCCTGGCGAAATCGCTGTCCGGCGGCGTCGATCCGACCGAGGGAGCGCAGGGCGAAACCGGCATCGAGCGCAGCCTCGAGCTGTGC
>VBHW01000127.1:0-3939 GCA_005881055.1 Chloroflexota bacterium | reverse complement strand
TCGTCTTGTGTTCGAGCCACAGCTTGACGGAGGCCTCGAGAGAATCAACCGCAATCTGATACGCGAGCCGCAGCGGGTTCGCGCTCCTCACCTCACGAATGGCCTCGCGTGCCTCGCTGAGCCGACCAAGTTCATAGGCCTCCCGGCCTGCGCTCAGCGTCGCTCGAACCCGGATCATCGGGTCCGGATCCTCGTTGGAGACGCGCAGCCATTCGCTGTAGGCGACTTCACGCTCGGCGAGCTGCGACGCCAGGGCAGCCGCCTCCCTGCGAAGGTGCGCCTTCCGCGAGTCGATGGCCGGCAGCTCATCGGCGATCTGGCGGAGCAGACGGAGCCCACCCGGGCCGAGCAACCGCCGCTGAGGCGAAATCGCAAGCCGGAGTGCCAGGTCTCCCACGTCTCGTCCCGCCGCGCGCCTGTGCTCGAGCGCGGCGCCGAGGAGTTGGACGTCTCCTCCCGCCTCTCCCTCGAATCGGTCGGCCAGTCGTCCATGCAGCCGGCGGGTCTGCTCTTCCGGGATGGTCTCGTAGACGGCGTCCCGAATGAGATCGTGGACCACCTGGACGGTGCCTCCCGTCTGCGCCGCCAGGCCGCGGTCGAGGAGCCCGCGGACGGCCGACTCCAGGTGCGATATCGGCCAATCGAGGAGTCCGGCGAGATCGGATGGCATCAGGGGCCGTGCAGCCACTGCCAACGCGGCGAGCACCGTACCCCCGTCGGGATCAACCAGGCGAAGCCGCTCCGCCACGGCGTGCTGCGTCCGAGCCCCCTCCTCGCGTCCGTGTGCCAGGACCTCGAGCCAGAATGGCGAACCGCCGGATGCCTCCCAGAGCCTGTCGGCGCCATCCTGGTCGAGGTTTGGGGCGAGCTGCTCTGCCAGCGCGACGGCATCGTCCTGCAGGAGCGGCCCGAGTTCGATTGTCCGGAGGACGGGGACGTCCCCCGAGATCGACCGCATCGCGTCGCTCAGAATGCCCACGGCGGAGCTCGGCCGCGCCGCGGCCAGGAGAACGACGGGACGGTGAGTTGCCGCTCCTGCACGGACCAGGTAATGACACAACGCAATGGACAGTTCGTCCGCCCATTGCAGGTCGTCCAAGACGATGATCGCCGGGAGCCGCTCGCCCATTGCGACATGGGTGGCCTCGAACAAGCGGACCGGATCGAGCCCCGTCCAATCGGTCGTTACAACGGTGGGACCGGGCGTGCCGCCGCCAGACACGCGCGGGGACAGCACCCGAAGCAGGTCGCTCGCCGCGGCCAGCGGGACGCTGCGCTCGGGCTCGTAGCCAGTTACCCGGAAGGTGTGGCGAAACGCGAGTCGCGCCGCGCTCTCGCTCAGGAGGCGGCTCTTACCCAGGCCAGCCGCGCCGACGATCACGATGGCCTGAGGCTTCCGGGCATGGATAGAGGCCCGTGCAGCCTCAAGAATGATCTCGAGCTCGGCCTGCCGACCGACGAACTCAACGGTCACATTCGTAGCGTGGTCCCGGCCTCCCTCGGCGTCAACAAACGGCCGTCCGCCTCCTGGCGGCGGGTCGCTGCCAAATGCTGGCCGCCCTGCTGTGGACGGTACCGGGAAGGGAGCATCGTCACGTCCGCCTCGTCTATATTTGCGAGCGTGCTCGTCGTCTAGGCGGCGCAATCGACTGCGCCGGGGTCAAGCCGATCTACAGTTATCCGCTGTAGTTGAGCACGAAACCGGGCGGGAGTAGCTCAGTTGGCAGAGCGTCAGCCTTCCAAGCTGAATGTCGCGGGTTCGAGACCCGTCTCCCGCTCCAACATCTCCGCTGTTGGACGCCCGACCCGTCGAGGTGAGCGCTTTCGTCTGCCTAGGGTAATCGTGCCGCGATCGTCCGAGCGAGTCGCTCGAGGGGCCGGCGGTTCGTGGCCGCGTCGTTGAGGCGGACCAGTTCGAGCGCGACCCACAGGTCGCCCTTCCGCAGGAAGATTGCGTTCGTCTCCTCCAGAGCCTCATCCGCGATGCCAGCGACGCGGACAAAGCGGTGCTTGAGCGCGCGGTCGACGTCGAGCGTCTTCTTCGCGCCCGGCCCGATGTACACGGACACCTGCGCCAGCGGGCCGGTGACGGGTGCGTTGTAGGTGCACGACGGCTCGTCGGGGATGCCCGGGACCCCCGCGAAGAGCGGCGTACGGGCGAGCGCCTCCGCGTCGGCCTTGGTGACGACCTGGCAGGGGTCGATCGTCGTGAGGTCGAGGGCGGTGAGCGTGGCCGAGGCGGTCGGGTTCGCGCTTGGGGTCGCCGGCCCTGACGCGGGTGGCGCCTGGGCTACCGATGGGCAGCCGTCGATCGGGAGAGCGGAGCCGTCACCCAGGAGATCCACGTTCTCGGCGTCCACCCACCCGTGCTGGTCGACCGGGTCAGGCAGGAACACCTGGTACCAGCCGCCGTCCGGACTGCGGGCGGTCACCCACATCCTGTCGTTCGGATGCGCCACGGCAAGGACGGATCCGGTACCGAAGCATCCCCAGACCGGAAGGTCGCCGACGCCTGTCGTGGCGGGCGCCGCCCGGGCGGGCACTACACCGCTCGCGATGAGCGCGCCCATCGTGATCGTCCCGGCCACACCGCCGGCAGCCACCTGGGAAAGCCTGCCGCCTCGAAGCAGCGACGTACCTGGTAGGCGAGTCACGAAGGTCCCTCCGGAGTCTCCTTCAGGTCAGGCGCCGCTCGTCGGCGCGCCAAGACGATCCAAGTGTGCACGCACGGCACGCCGAGGCAACGTACGATTCACGGGATCATCAGCGGGGAGCGAATGTCCCATCCGTACGTCGTCTGCGACGTCTTCACCGACAAGGCGCTCGAGGGGAACCAGCTCGGCGTCTTCACGGACGCGCGGGCGATCCCCGACGAGCAGATGCAACGGCTCGCTCGCGAGATGAATTTCTCCGAGACGACGTTCGTCTTGCCCGCCGAAGCAGACGGGACCGCCCGCATCCGGATCTTCACGCCGGCCACGGAGCTCCCGTTCGCCGGCCATCCGACGCTCGGGACGGCGGTGGTGCTGGCGGAAGCGCGCGGCCTTGACCTCGTACGGCTCGAGACACAGAGCGGCATCGTGCCGGTCACGATCGACCGCCGGAACGGAGCGCCCACGTTCGGCCGGATGGAGCAGCCCCTGCCGTCGGTCGCGCCATACGAGCTCGCGGACGAACTGCTCGCGGCACTGCGTGTGAATAGGTCCGAGCTGCCAGTCGAGGTCTATGACAACGGCGTCCGGCATGCGTACGTGATGCTGGCCTCGCCTGAGGCGGTCGCCTCACTCCGCCCGGAGACAGGCGCGCTCGAACAGCTTGGTAACGTCGGCGCGAACGCCTTCGCGGGCTTCGGCACGCGGTACAAGACACGGATGTTCGGGACAGGCATGGGCGTCACCGAGGACCCCGCCACCGGATCCGCGGCTGGCCCGCTCGCGCTCCATCTCGTCCGCCACGGCCGAGTCCCGTGGGGGACCGAGATCGAGATCTCCCAGGGCGTCGAGATCGGCCGGCCGTCGCGACTCTTCGCCCGTGCCGTGGGCAGCCCCGATCGCCTCGAGCGCGTCGAGGTCGGCGGCTCCGCCGTCATCGTCGCCCGAGGCGAGTTCCTCCTCTGACCGACGTGTTGGCCCAGGTGCCCCGCACACACCGCAGATGACCGTCGTCATCACAGGCCGCGACCTGACCCTCGAGGAGGTCGTTCGGGTCGCGCGGCGGAAGGAGAGCGTGCGCCTGGCACCCGAAGCCAGGGAGCACATGCGGGCGACCCGCGCCGTCGCCGAACGTGCGCTCGAACGGGGCGACTCGGTCTACGGTCTGAGCACCGCGGTCGGTGCGCTGAAGCGCGTCGCCGTGGGAGGTCCCGAGGCTGCCGCGTATGCTCGCCGCCTTATCCGCCATCACCTCGTCGGCCAGGGAACCCCGGCACCGGATGACGTC
>VBHW01000126.1 GCA_005881055.1 Chloroflexota bacterium | reverse complement strand
TTGCTTAGCGTCTCGAGGAACGCGAGCGTGAAGTACCGCGCTCCGGATTGCTGCGCGGTGGCCGTGATGCCGTCCGTCGTCCACGTCTCGAAGTACGGCGAGTAGACGTGCGCGGGCAGGGCCGTCCCGGCGGCCACCGCCGGGGCTCCTGCGGTGGCGGCCGGCCCCCCGACTACGACGGCGAGCGACACGGCGGTGATGGCGGTACGGAGACGCGATGCAGGCATGGTCCGTCCTCCCCCGAGAGCGGCCGGGGATGGTCTGCGCCCCGGGCCCTCGTCCGGTCATTATGCGATCGGAGGCAGATTGCGACCGGGCCCGGAGGCGCTGGCAGGAGGCGCTCTCGGGGCGGTGGCTGCGCCCGTCAGCCGCCCGCCGATCGCCAGAGGTCGTCCCACGGCCCAGCCGGGTCCTCAAGTGCCGCGACACCTGCGAGCAGCGTCGCGCGCTGGCGCAGAAGCGCCGCGCGGGCCGTCGCGAGGTCCGTCTGCTCGAACCGGACGGTCGAGCCGGGCCGGAGCTGGCCGAGGCGGGGACGATCCGCCCCGACCGCGACGGCGACGACCGGGTAACCGCCCGTCGTCTGGTGGTCGACCAGGAGCACGATCGGCGCCCCGTCCGGCGGCACCTGGATCGTTCCCCACGTGACGCCGTGGGACGGGAGCTCCGGCCAGGAGTCGCGCACGGCGCCCGCCGCGGCGCCGACGAGGTCCGGGCCCCTCAACCGCAGCCCGACCCTGTCGCTCCCGTCCGCGACCGTCCAGCGCGCCGCGAGGAGCGCCTCGAGCACCTCTGCGCCGATCCGGTCGAGATGCGGACCCGCCACGACCCGGATCGGGCGGCGGCTCGGGTCCCAGCCGGGCGCCGGGTCGCCGGGCACCGCCCAGACGGCGTCCGTCCGCATCTCGCTGAGCCCTGACGGTCCTCCGCCGCCGGACCCGCCCAGCCGGTCACCCGGCTCGAGCGGCCGGCCAGCCAGACCCCCGAAGCGACCGACGAGGCACGTCGACGCGGATCCGAGCACGGATGGGATCGCCACCCCGCCGGGCAGCCCGACGTAGGCCCGGGAGCCGGATCGAGGGTCGGCCGGTCCCGGGAACTCGAGCGTGGATCCCTCCTCGACGACGTGGATGCGCCCCGGAAGGAGGCGCCGGCCGGTCTCGCGGACCCAGCCGCCGAGGTCGGCGCCGGCGAGCGCCAGCCGTCCGGCGTCGAGGACCCGGAACGTGGATCCGACGATCGTCATCTCCACGGCCGGCGCACCGAGGTCCGCCCCGGCGAGGGCGTTTGCGACGGCGAGACTCCAGGGGTCGCACGCGCCGGAGATCGGGACGCCGAGGTCCGTCGATCCGGGACGGCCCGCGTCCTGGACCGTCGAGAGGAGCCCCGGCTCCAGGACCTCGAGCACGGACGGCGGTCAGCCGACGAAGGGGTCGCGCGAGGCGCCGCGGGAGGCGCCGCGGACCGGCTCGAACCGGACCGTGTCGCCCGGGCGCAGCATGGACGGCGACGCGCGCTCGATGTCCCACATCCGCCGATCGGTCCGGCCGATGAGTCGCCACCCACCGGGCGTCGCGAACGGGTACACCGCCGTCTGCCGACCGGCAATCGCGACGCTCCCGGCCGGGACGCGCTCGCGTGGTGTGGCTCGACGCGGCACGGCGAGCTCCTCCGGGAGCGGCCCGAGGTACGCGAAGCCCGGCGCGAAACCGAGCATGAACACGCGATAGGTCGGGCCGGCGTGGATCTCGACCACGTCCGCGGGACGCAGGCCCGTGGCAGCGGCCACCTCCATGAGGTCCGGGCCGTCCGGACCGCCGTAATGGACCGAGATCGTCACCGTCCGAGCCGGATCGTCAGCCGCCGGCAGGTCTGCCGCGGCGGCGGCGCCCGCCAACGGCGCGACGAGAGCCCCCGCGTCGGCGGCATCCATCTCCAGCGGGTCGTAGGGCACGAGGACCGTCGAGAACCCCGCAACCGGACGCCCGAGCCGTGGATCGGCGTCGCGGAGACGAAGGAGCGAACCTGCGAGGAGGTGAACGCGGCGATTGAGTTCGACGTCGATGACGTCGCCGTCCTCCCCGACGAGCGTGACGATGAGCGCGTCGTCGCCGAATGGCTCGCACCGGACCTTCGGCGGGCTCACGGTGTGAGGGCGGCCAGCGTGACACCCGCGCCTTCGAGCGCCGCGCGCACGGCCCGCACGATGTCCGCCGCTCCGGGCGTATCGCCGTGGATGCACAGGGTGTCGGCCTGCACGGGAACCCGCGTACCGTCGGCGGCGCGAACACCGCCGTCTCGGGCAATCCCGACAGCCTGGGCCGCGGCCGCCTCGGGCGTCGGCAGCAGGGCGTCCGGCAGCCTCCGGGAGCGAAGCGAGCCGTCGGGCTCGTACGTGCGGTCGGCAAACGCCTCGGCCGCGACCGGCAGCCCGGCCGCCATGCCTGCCTCGAGCATGACCGAGCCGGCGAGCCCGACGAGCACGAGCTCCCGGGAGACCGAGCGGACGGCACGGGCGATCGTGTCGGCGACCTCATGATCCCGGGCTGCGCGGTTGTACAGCGCGCCGTGCGGCTTGACGTGACGGAGGTCGCTGCCCGCCGCGCGAGCGAAGGCCGCGACGGCGCCGATCTGGTAGACGATCGATGCCTCGAGCTCGTCGGCGCCCATGTCGAGCTCGCGCCGGCCGAAGCCCGCGAGATCCGGGTAACCCGGATGCGCCCCGATCGCGACGCCGTGAGCGACGGCCGTGGCGACCGTGCGCTGGATCGTCACCGGATCGCCCGCGTGCAGCCCGCAGGCGACGTTCACGCTCGTGACGAGTGGGATGAGGTGCGCGTCGTCGCCCATCGGCCACGGCCCGAAGCTCTCGCCGACGTCGGCGTTCAGGTCGATCTGCGACGGCATCAGGTGCGCGAGGCGACCTCGGCGGGTCGCTCCGGGCCGGCGACGTCGGCGCCGTCGGCGCGGTCGCCGCGCAGGCCCTCGACCACCTCGATCCACCAATCGTGGATCGCGCCCGCGACCTCCTCGGGGGCGTCCTCGGCGACCTCGTGGCCGGCGCCCCGCAGGATGACCGTCCGATGGCGCGGGAAGACCGCCTCGAAGCGGGCTCGCTCCGGCTCCCTGAAGGCCGGATCGCGGTCGGCCCAGAGGATCAGGATCGGTTTGTCGGCCAGGCGCTCGAGGCCCGCCTCGACCTCCTCGAGGAACGGCCGGCTCGCGACGATCTCGCGAGGGAAGACGCGCATCGGCGTCCGGTGACCCGGCGGAAACGGCCCCCGGTATGCAGCCAGCTCCTGCTTGCCCAGCTTGCGCCGTTTGACGCCACCCGGGAGGAAGACGTTGACGAAGAGGTTCAGCCGATCGACGAGCAGCGGGGCGAGCGGCCCGCCCAGGAGCGACGAGAACAGCCGGAGCCGCCGCTCGGTCGCCGGCCAGGCCCACGTGTTGCCGATGACGATCGCCCGGATCCGTGCGGGCCGTCGCCCGGCGAACCAGAGGCCGATCGGGCCTCCCCAGTCGTATCCGAATACGGCGACGCCGTCCAGGCCCAGGCGCTCGACGAACGCCTCGACGACCCGGGCGTGCGAAAGCGGCCGGAAGTCGTAGTCGGCGTGCGCGGTCGAGAGCCCGAAGCCCGGGTAATCGACGGCGACGCACCGGAACTCGTCGGCCAGGAGCCTGATGACCTCCCGATAGCCGAACGACCAGCTCGGGTTGCCATGGAGGAGCAGCAGCGGCGGCCCGACGCCCTCGTCGACGTAGTGGACGAGGTTCCCGTCGATCTCGACGTATCGATCGGTGAACGGGTAGAGCTCGCCGGGGACCCACGCCGGGCGAGCGGGGGCCATCACACCGGTCATGCGGACCTCCTGCTGGGTCACGCGGACATCGTCCTTCGGCGGACCTGACTGTACGCCGTCACGCGCTCGGCCGCGACGGTTCATTCGTCCGCCACGGACTCCGGGCGCCGATCCGGCGGATGGGCGAGGAGCGTCAGGCCCGCGATCGATACCGCGACCGTCACGAGGATCTGGCCGAGGCGCACGTCGACGAGCTCCCACGCCTGGGAGGCGGCGATCGCGCCCACGACGATCCCGAGGTTCGACACCGCGGTCACGAAGCCGAAGGCCCGGCCGCGGCGCCCCTCGTCGGTGGCCGCCGCCAGCAGGGCGAACCACGACGCCTCGAACGCCGTGAGGCCGCCGCCGGCCACGATCGCCTCGAAATAGATGATCGGCCGAGGCAGGGCCGCCACGAGGACGAGCGAGAACAGGAGGATCGGGATGGCGCCGAGGACCGCCATCCGCCGCCGGCCGGTCCGGTCGGCGCGTCGGGCGAGCCACGGCCCGAGGAGGACGCTCCCCAGGCCGAACATCGAGAAGACGACGCCCACCTCCACCTTCGACCAGCCGAGCTGCGTCGTGACGAGCGGCGCGTACGTCGTGATGAACGCGCCGAAGCCGGCCATGAGGGCGAAGTTCGAGACGAGCAGGACCACGAGCGGGCGACGGGCAAGTGGAGCCGACGCCGAAGCCTGGGCTTCATCGGCCGTCGCGCCTGTCGCGTCGGCCGGTGAGGCGTGGGCTCGTTCGTCTCGGACCGCCGGCCGTGGCAGGAAGAGCGCGGCGCCCGTGGCGAGGGCACTCGTCACGCCGACGAGGATGAATGGCACGCGCAGGTCGGAGACAGCTGCGAGGAGCCCGCCGATCGCCGGGCCGAGGACCGAGCCGGCCGCGCCCGAGGCGGACAGGACCCCGTTCGCGAACGCCCGCCTGGCGCTCGCGGTCACCTGGGTGACGTACAGGCGTTCGGCGACCTGGTTGACCCCGGAGCCGAGACCGGCCAACGCGCGGAACACGATGAGTG
>VBHW01000135.1 GCA_005881055.1 Chloroflexota bacterium | reverse complement strand
CCGTTCGGGACGTTCCGGCACGCGCTGCGGACGAAGGAGTGGACGCCGCTCGAGCCGGACGTCCTCGACAACAAGTACTACGTCCGGGGCATCGGCGAGGTCCGCGAGGTCACCGTCAAGGGCCCGAGGGAGGAGCTGTTCCTCGTCCGCGTGAAGCGCCCGTAGCTGCTTCCGGTCGAAGGCCCCTCGGCGGGAGACTCACTCGACCGGGATCACGAGCACGAACCGTCCCTCCTTGTCCGGGTACGTGCCGCGCGGCCGGTGCCACGGGAGGTAGTCCTCATCGAGGACGCCGACCGGCACGAGCGCGTCCGGTGGCCGCGAGCGGCCCCAGATCGAGGAGAGGCGTGGATACCACACGTCCTCGATCCTCACGGCCGTGACCGTGAAGCGATCCGTCGCGGCCGGGTCCGCCGTGGACGTGAAGCCCGACATCACCCACGAGTGGGCGCCGCGCCAGACCATGAGGCCCGCCGGCCGGTTCGTCGCGCGAATCTGCTTCGCGGCCAGGTGGATCGCCGCCTTGATGGACGGCTGCACGGCGACCTCGAAGTTCCCGTAGCCCAGCTCCGTCAGGCCCTGCGCCCAGCCCTCCGGCTCGGCTGCGCCATCGGGCGCCGGCGCGAGCGAGCGTGCGAGGCTGAACAGCCGCGATTGCGTCGCCGAGGTCCGGTCGGCCCCTGCGTCCATGACGTTCATCGCCGTCTGCATCGCCGCCGGCAGGCACCAGATGTCGCGGAACTCCCCGACATAGTCGGCCTTCTCGTACAGGTCCATCGCGAACGGGCCCGGCTTCGGCGTCGGGGAGGCCCCGGTCGCGGCCGAGGGCCCCGGGCTCCTGCCTGTCCCGCTCGACGCGGCCGCCCCCGCGGGTCTCGTCGACGCCGATGGGGAGGCGACGTCAGCCGGTGCGGCGACCCGCGCCCACGGCGTAACGACGGGGGCGACCTGGAGGCTCGCGCCGGACAGGGCTTCGCTCGTGGCGTGGACGAGCCCGACGGCGAGCGCGACGAGCGCGAGGCCCGAGAGCGCAAGGGTCGATCGGCGGAGCCGCGGCAGCACGAGGACACCGCGTCCCCGTCGACGTGCGACCGGACCGGGCACTGCGTCGGTTCCGGCAGTGGCCGGCTGCCTGCCGATCGCGGCCACCCTCGGCAGGAGGGCCGCCGAGAGGATCGCGACCTTCACCGCCATGCCCACCGCGAAGCTGGCCGGCACTGCGGCGAGCCCGACCTCCGGCGCCAGGGCGTCGGCGGCGACGACGATTGCGGCGAACCCGGCCATCGACGCGATCGTCGGCAGGATCGTGTTCCGCGTCGCGTAGATTGCGCGGCTCAGCAGGTGGGTGAGGCTCTCGAGCGGGATCGCGATCGCGAAGACGGCGAGCAGGGTCGTGGTCCGCGCGACGTCCTCCTCGTCGAATGCCTCGCCGCCGAGGAAGACACGGATGACGAGCCCGCCGAGCACGACCAGGCCGACGGCCGCGCCGACCGTCAGCACGGCGATCGTCGCGAGGTTGGTGCCGAGCACGCGCCGGAACGCGCCTCGATCGCCCGTGGACGCCGCGACCGAGAGCGCGGGGAACGCGACGATCGAGAACGCGGCGCCGATGAGGCTGACCGGCACGCTCGCGAAATTCCGCGCGAAGCTCACCGAGCTGACACTGCCGGGCCCGAGCGTCGACGCGAGCGCCGTGTAGTAGAGGAAGGTCAGCGGCTCGATCGGATGGCTGACCATCTTCGGGACCATGAGGCGGAGGAACGTGCCGATGCCCCGCGTCCGGAGCGCGAGGCTCGGTCGCGGCCGGAACGTCGTCCGGCTGACGCCCGCAACTCGGATCGCCAGATGGAGGACGGCGCCGATCACCGCGCCGACCGCCGCCGCGAAGATGCCGAGGCGCTCGCCGAGGATGAGCGTCCCGGCGACGATGCCGCCGTTGTACATGACGGGCGCGAGGCCGACGGCCAGGAACCGGCGCTCGGCGACGAGCACCTCGCCGAGGACGATCGACGCGGCGAAGATCACCGGCGTCACGCACATGACGCGGAACAGGCCGACGTACAGCTCGCGCTGGCCCTCGCGGAACCCCGGGGCGATGATCGACACGGTTTCCGGCGCGAAGACGAACAGCGTTGCGGATACCGCTCCCATGACGACGACGGCGAGCGTCAGGATCGTCCGACCGAACGCGCGGGCCTCCGCGGCTGATTCCTCGCGGAGGCCGGTGAACAGCGGGACGAACGGGGCGACGAGGCCACCGGCGACGAGCACGTCGAGCGCGAGCTCAGGAAGGACGAAGGCGGCGTTGTAGGCGTCGAGCTCGGGGCCGGCGCCGAACGTCCGCGCGAAGATCCGGTCGCGGACGAGGCCCATCGCGTAGCCCGCGAACGTGAGCGCGGAGAGCACGATCGCGCCGGTCGGCAACGCGGTGCCGAGGACATGCAGAGCCGTACCCCGGAGGCGGAGAGCCGCCGAGGCGACGGAAGTGAGACGCAGGCTGCGGCCGGCCATCGGCGCCGTGATCATAGGCCCGAGTGCGGAGAGCGGCCGCGGGGCAGCCCCTCTCTGCGTTGCGTTCTTCAGGAGTGATCGTTCGAGGGTCGAACGGCCGGCGCGAAGCCTCTACCGGGCACCTCGAGCACCCGACGATCACTGAGAGTGAACGTCTGCGAGTCGAAGCGGCGGGCGAGCCCAACATGCACGAGCTTGAGGGCCCAAACGTTCACTGGGAGTGATTGCTGGGCGCGCGGCCTCCCAGCCGATACTCCGGGGGAGTATCATTCCTTCGTGACTGACAAGGCTCCAGCCATCGAGATCGTGTCATTCCCCGTCGAGGGGATGACGTGCGCGTCGTGCGTGAACAGGATCACCCGCTTCGTCCGGGCCGTGGACGGGGTCGAGGACGTCAACGTGAACCTCGCCACCGATTCGGCGACGGTGCGATTCGATCGCCAGCGCGCCGGAGTGCCCGCGCTCGCGGCGGCGGTGGAGGCCGCCGGTTACGTCGCCCGCGTGGACCACATCGCCGACGACGCGACGACGCCATCGATCGAGCCCTCGTACCAGGAGCGCCACCTGGCCGATCTCCGGTGGCGGATCGTCCTCGCGACCGCCCTCACCGTGCCGCTCCTCTTCGGCCTCGCCAGGATGACGGTCGCGCCGTTCCTGCCGGCCGTCCTCGCGGATCCGTGGCTGCAGCTGGCGCTCGCGACGCCGGTCCAGTTCATCGCGGGCTCGGTCTTCTACCGCAGCGCACTGAACGCCCTCCGGCATCGCACGACGGACATGGACACGCTCGTCGCCGTGGGCACGACGGCCGCGTATGGCTACAGCCTCGTCGCGGTCCTCTTCCCTCGGTTCTTCGCGGCGGCCGGGATCGGCGTGGACGGGGCGCCACCCCTGTACTTCGACACCGCGGCGACCATCGTCACGCTCATCCTCGTCGGCCGCTACCTCGAGGCCCAGGCGCGAAGCCGCACGTCGGACGCAATCCGCTCGCTCGTCGCGCTCGCGCCGCGGACCGCACGCGTCGTGCGAGCCGGCATGGAAGCCGACATCCCGCTCGCCGAGGTCGTCGTGGCCGATCGCGTGATCGTCCGGCCCGGTGAGCACATCCCCGTGGACGGCATCGTCCTCGAGGGTCGATCGGCGGTGGACGAGAGCATGGTCACCGGCGAGAGCATGCCGGTCGACAAGGCTCCCGGCGACGAGGTCATCGGCGGAACGATGAACAGCTCGGGCTCGTTCGAGTTCCGTGCGTCGCGGGTCGGTGCGGAGACCGTCCTCGCCCGCATCGTCCACCTCGTCCAGGAAGCCCAGGCGAGCAGGGCGCCGATCCAGCGCCTCGCGGACGCGGTCACGGGCGTCTTCGTGCCAGCGGTCCTCGCGATCGCGGCGATCACGTTCGTCGTCTGGCTCGTGGCGGGGCCGACGCCGAGCTTCAACTTCGCTCTGCTCAACGCGATCGCGGTGCTCATCATCGCCTGCCCGTGCGCGCTCGGGCTGGCCACCCCGACGTCGGTCATGGTCGGGACGGGCAAGGGCGCCGAGAACGGCGTGCTCTTCCGGAGCGCGGAGGCTCTCGAGCGCCTCCACGAGGTCGACGTCGTCGTGTTCGACAAGACCGGGACCCTCACCGAGGGCCGTCCGCGGGTGACCGACGTCGTGCCGGTGGCGGGCGTGGATGCCGACGAGCTCCTGCGGCTCGCCGCATCCGCCGAGCGCGGGTCGGAGCACCCGGTGGGGGAGGCGATCGTGCGCGCGGCACGTGAGCGCGGGATCGAGCCCGCAGCACCCGACGCCTTCGAGGCGATCGCCGGCTCAGGCGTCCGGGCGTCCGTCGATGGCCAGCAGATCAGGGTGGGCCGCAGCGAGACGGCGGGAGCGGACGCGGAGGCACTGAAGGGGCCGGGGGAGCGCATGGCGGCCGCCGGCAACACGCCGGTCGTCGTCTCGATCGACGGGGCGCCCGTCGGCCTCATCGGCGTCGCGGACACGATCAGGATCGGCTCCCGATCCGCGGTTGCCGAGCTGCGTCGGCGCGGAATCGAGGTCGTCATGCTCACCGGCGACGAGGATGTCACGGCGCGGGCGATCGCCCGTTCCGCCGGCATCGACGAGATCCTGGCAGGCGTCCGTCCCGCGGAGAAGGCTGCCGAGATCCGTCGCCTCAGGTCGGATGGGCGGGTCGTGGCGATGGTGGGCATCGCGATGGGCGGCGGCACGGACATTGCGATCGAGTCTGCGGCCGTCACGCTCATGGGCGGCGACCCGCAGGGAGTCGTCACCGCCGTCGCCCTCTCGAAAGCGACGATGCGCAACATCCGGCAGAACCTGTTCTGGGCGTTCGCCTACAACGCCGCGCTCATCCCGCTCGCGGCCGGCGTCCTCTACCCGGTGACCGGCTGGCTGCTCGACCCGATCGTGGCGGCCGCGGCGATGGCGCTCTCGTCGGTCACGGTGGTCACGAACGCGCTCAGGCTGCGCGGCTTCGAGCCGCCGGCGGCCGCCGGCGAGCCCGGGACAGCCGTTCTCCGAACGGCCTAGCCGACGGACCTCGCGGCTGCGGCGTCATCCCGGCCGTAGACGACCACCCGCCACCAGAACGTGGTCGCCTCCGCCGTCGGGTGGAGGCCCTGCGCGGCGGCGTAGCCATCGACGAGGGCGTTCGGGTGGGCGTATGGCAGCATGCCCAGCCCGATGCGGATGATCCACCGATCGCGCGGTAGGACCAGCCCGTACACGTGGTTCGCCTTCGCGGCCGAGAGGCTCACGAGCGACCCGGCGTCCGCGTAGCAGCACACGACGCGGTCGAGCGTCACGATGTCCGCCCGGTCGATCTCGGCGGCGCGGCGGACGAAATCGCCGTCGACCATCTCGAGACGGTCCAGGAGGTTCTCGCGGCGCGCTTCCTGGCGCGCCACGTCCAGGTAGGCGCGGGACGCATCGACGAGGACTGCGTGGCCGACGCCCGAACGAAGGAGCTCGCGATCGACCACCCCGACGCCGCCGCCGATGTCGAGGAGCGTCGTGCCCGCCCTCGGGTGCCGGCCGATGAGATCGAGGAGCATGCGCGTCGTCCGATCGGGCCCCTTGCGACGGTAACGGTCGCGATCCTTCTCGGCGGTCCGCCGGTCGAAGATCGATGCGAAGTCGTCGCACCCGCAGGCGTCCATCGACGCAGAGGCTACACGTCCGCGCCAGCCCGGCGACGAGACGAGCCCGGCCTGTAGGATCGTGCGAACCGGACCAGGATCGATCACGCATCGCGCCAGGCATCGTTCCTACGAACGGAGGCATGGATGGCAGTCCACCCGGATGAACCCATCGGACCGCTGACCCGGCCCGGGACGCGGACGTTCTTCGGAGCGCCGCAGGTCGACCTGGAGACGGCCGAGTCCCTCGAGGCGGACGTCGGGTTCCTGGGCATTCCAACGGACCAGGGCGTGATCATCCCGTTCATCCGGTCGGGGGCCTATGCGGGCCCGCGACTCGTCCGGGAGGCTCGCACCCGACTCCGTGAGACGCGGCCGGACGGCACGAGCGCCGGTTGGTTCGACATCGAGACCGAGCGCCAGTATCTCGAGGGCGTTCGGCTCGCCGACTGCGGGGACGTGCTCATCGCGAGCGGCGACGTCCAGTTGAGCTGGGGCCGGACCACGGCCGCGGCGCGCCGCATCGCCGAGCGGGGCGCGATGGTCGTGGCGGTCGGCGGAGATCACTCGATCAGCTTCCCGGTCGGCCGGGGCGTCGCCGAGGTCTTCGGCAACGTCGACGTCGTCCACATCGACGCTCACGCCGATTTCGCCGACTCGATCTATGGCTCGAAGTTCCAGCACGGCAGCCAGCTCCGCCGCCTCTTCGAGCTGCCTACCACCGATCGGTTCACCGCCCTCGGCCTGCGCGCGGTCGATCGAGACCAGTACGACGACATGAAGCGGCTCGGGGTCGTGTACGCCTCGACGGCGACGCTGCTCGACGAGGGCCCGGCGGCCGTCGTCGACCGGCTGGTCCGGCCGGGCAGGGACCTCTACGTCTCCATCGACATCGACGTGCTCGACGGCGGGCTCGTCCCGGGCACGACGCTGCCCGAGCCCGGCGGTATCGGCTTCCGGCAGCTGCGGGAGCTCCTCGTCGCGATCGCGGCGAAGGGTCGAATCGCCGGGTTCGACATCGTCGAGACGAGCGCCGCCCAGGCGGATGTGCACACCTCAATGACGTCGGCGTGGCTCATCGTCCACTTCCTCACGGCGATCCTCGGACGGCCGAGCCAGGGCGGAGGGGCCTGACACCGACATCTGAGGTTGGTCGAGTCGGGTCGCCGGATCACACCCGCGGCTGCCCTACCATGCGGCGATGCCCCCACGGTCCTCGGTGCCGGCCATCCTCGGCCTGTTCGTCGCGTCGCTGGCGCTTCGGCCCCAGCTCCTCGCGATCGGCCCGCTCCTGCCGATCATCCGGACCGACCTCGGGCTCGCCCACGGCGTGGCCGGGCTCCTCGGCTCGATCCCGGTCCTGTGCATGGGCCTCTTCGCGCCGCTCGGGCCGGTCGTTGCGGCACGCTTCGGGGTTCGTTGGGCGCTCGCGGGTTGCCTCGGGCTCGTCGGCGCGTTCGGCGTCGTGCGTGCCCTCGCGCCGGACGCGGCGGGCGTCCTCGGGTCGACGGTAGCCATCGGCATCGCGGTCGGCACGGCCGGAGCCATCCCCGCGATCGTCGTCAAGCTGAAGGCGCCGACCGTTCCGGCCCTCGGCACCGGCGCGTATGCGGGCGGCATCGTGGCCGGCTCGTCGATCGCGGCGGCACTGGCGATCCCCCTCGCTGGGCCGGCGCTCGACTGGCGCCATTCGCTCGCGGTCCTCTCGGTTGCCGGACTCGTGCCCGCCGTCGCGTGGCTCCTCCTCGTCCGGCCCGACG
>VBHW01000134.1 GCA_005881055.1 Chloroflexota bacterium | reverse complement strand
GATCGGCGCCGCGAATACTGGGTCCGGTCTCCACCGAGGGACTGTTCCTCCGGGACAGGTTGGACGACCCGGCCGCATCGCGCGGCACCGAGGAGCTGCCGCTGGGCCAGCCGGAGTGTAGTTGGCCGAATCGAGGGGGGTCAACCGGCCGCGCGGGAACCGGATCCTCGCCACCTGCAACGTGGGCGCAACCCTCCGGGCCGGATGAGGATCGCCCGGAGATGCCGTGCTCGATACGCTCCAACGCTAGGGGGAGATGCCAGTGGAAGCAACGGCAATCCAATTTGCCAGCGAACGCGAGGCGTACGCGACGCTCTCCGAGTTGCGCCGACTGTCGTCGGGTACGACCTGGGGTGACATGCGCGTTGGCGTGGACGGCGGCGTCCATCTCATCATCCCGACGCCGATCTGGCAGCAGTCCTGGGTCCAGGAGATCGTTCACCGGTTCGGCGGGAGCGCCGAGATCGAGCACATCGTCGCCGAGGCCATGCTCGCCGGTGCCGGGCCGATCGTCCTCGACGTCCGACCCGAGGACCCGGTCTTGCGCAACCGCGTCGAGACGCTGATCGGCCGTGTCACGCGGGTCCACGAGCGACTCGCCTCGAGTCAATCGACCGCCCTCCTGGCCGAGGAGGTGCTCGAGGACGCGGACCGCCTCCTGAGGGTGATGTACCCGGGCACCACGATCGTTGCTCGGCAGGGTCCGTCCCTGGGTGCCAGTGGGCCGGTGGTGACGTGGGAGGTACGGCGCGAGGCGAAGGGCGCCTAACAGCCCGCCGAACAGAGCCCGCCTACCAGCCTGGGCAGTCAGCCGCCGGCATCCGGCCCGGCCTCCTGCGTGATCCGCTTCTGTCGCCGTTTCCTGTCGATCGACACGACGTCCTCGTGCTGTTGGGCAGCGAGGTCCTCGTTCGCCGTGTTCAACTCCTCGATCGTGGCCTGGAGTTCCTCGTTGAGCGTCTCCAGCTCCTCGTTCGTGGCCTGGAGCTCCTCGTTGAGCGTCTCGACCTCCTCCGAGGCCGCCTGCGCCTCCTCGTTCGCGAGCACGAACTCCTCGTTCGAGCTCCGGAGGTCCGAGTTGGCGGACATCAGCTCCTGGTTCGCGCGCAGGAGCTCGTCGTTGGTCTTGGCCAGCCGTGCCTGCTGGTCCGTGAGCCGTTTCGTGTCGCGGGCCTGGAGCTCCCGGAGTTCGGCCATGGAGGCCCGGAGCTGAGCTGTCTCCGTGACGTCCACGATCGTCATGAGTGCGTGGGCGATCGACTCCCTCCCCGGGAACGGAGCGCAGTGGATGTCGAGGGACCGGCCCTCCTCGACCACGGTGTCACCGGTGACGACCACGGTGATCGACGTCGCCTCCCCGCGCAGGGCGGTCTCGAGCGCCTCGCGCAGCGGCACGGCCGGGACACCCTGCGCCTGGTGGACGAGGTCCTTGTCAACAGCCGGGCCATGGATACCGAGCAACAGGCGCGCCGGGTCATTGATCTGCTGGATGTCGAAGTCGGCGTTGACGAGGACGACGCCGACCGACAGCTGCTGGAGGACCGCATCGCGCCCGCCGAGGGCCGGAACCGCCCGGACGGGCGCCTCGCGCGAGGCGATCGCGGCGGGGCGTCGCGCGACTTGCGGCACGATCATGCCGTTGCCTTCGGGCGTGCGACTCATGGGGATCATCACACGTGCGCCTCGTCGGCGATAGACCTTGTGCTGTGGCTCCTCGACGACGTAGTGCTCGCGGTACGGGCTGACCGATTCGGCTCGGCCGAGCACGAGGTAGCCGCCGTCCCGCAGGGAGAAGGCGAACGACTGGAGCGCCCGCCTCTGGAGCTCGGGCGTGAAGTAGATGAGGACGTTCCGACAGAGGATCAGGTCGGTCCTCGGGAACGGCGCTCGCTGCCCGAGATCATGCTGGCCGAAGACCGTCAGTGCCCGGATCTCCTTGCTGATCTCGAAGTCGCTGCCGGATCGCGAGAAGTACCGATCCTGGAGGACCTTCGGCACGCCTTCGAGCGCCGACGCCGGGTAGATGCCGCGGCGTGCGAACCCGATCGCCTCACCGTCGAGGTCCGTCGCGAAGATCCGGACCTTGAGCTCAGACTGCGTCGCGCCGAGCACTTCGGCAACGAGGATGCCGAGCGAGTAGGCCTCCTCACCGGTCGCGCACCCGGCCGACCAGATCCTCACCTCACGGCCTGCCTTCCGCGACTCCTCGGCGATCTTCGGCAGGAGGTCCTCCCGGATGTAGTCGAACATCTCGGGGTCGCGGAAGAACTCCGTGACCTTGACGAGGAACGCGCTGATGAGCCGTTGCCGCTCGTCAGGATGGCCGCGCACGAAGCGGGCGTACTCCAGCAGGTTCGCCGACCGGGTCGCCGCCATCCGTCGCTCGAGCCGGCGGCGAATCGTCGGGCGCTTGTACGTGGTGAAGTCGATGCCCGTCTGCTCCTGGAGGTCCTGGAGGAAACCGTGCAGCTGCCGCTCCTCCCTGGGTGCCCCTGCCGTGTAGACGCCCGTCACGAGGTCGTTGAGGAGGGGACCGATGGCATCGAGGCTCGCGATGGCGTCCACGACCGTCGGAGCCAGGGACGCGGGCATCGATGGATACGAGGCGGTCGCCGGGTCCTGGATGATCACGGTGCCACCGTGGATGCTCACCTGGCGGGCACCTTCCGCTCCGTCCGATCCGGTGCCCGTGAGGATGACCGCGATCAGGGATTCGCCGAAGGTGGCCGCGGCCGTGGACAGGAGGAGGTCGATCGACGGCCGCGGCCCGGCGCCGTTCCCCTCGTTGACGCTCACCTCGTGGTCGCTGATCGTCACGTGGAAGTTCGACGGGACGACGAAGACCGTCGCCGGGCGGAGTGGCTCGTGATCCTGGACGGTGACGACCGGGAGTGCGCTGCGCCGACCGAGGATCTCGCCCAGGTGGCTCCTGCGGCGTGGATCGAGGTGCTGGGCGACGACGATGGGAGCGCCGAAGTCGGCCGGGACCGTCGCGACCAGCGTGGACAGTGCCTCGATGCCGCCTGCCGAGGCTCCGACGACGACGAGCCTGGGCGAGTCTGCGTGTTCCATCGCGCGTCCTCTCCCGTCCATACTGCCACGAAGGCAGGCCCATGGCGACTTGTCATTTGCCCAACCGCTGTAGGATTGGGTTCCGCGACGTGGCGCCGCCACAAGGCAGGCGCCGAGAGGGATGAGGCGCCATGACGATCGAAGATCGTGCCCTCCAGATCCGTTGCTTCCCCGCCGAGGACAGTGTTTTCAGCTTCGACGTCCAGCGGATCGTTGCCGAGTCACGCGAGACGATCGCCGCCGGCGAGCGTCTCATGCGCAGGGTCCAGGAACAGCTAAGTCAGCACTATCCCGCGGTGACGATCCGGCGCCGCGACGAGCTCGCCGAGGTGTACGAACCGGATTCCGAGGTCTGGTACGTCTTCCGCGATGGTCGGGTCGCCTGAGCCCGACGGACTTCAGGGGGACGGCCCGCTGATCTGACGCCGCGCGAGGGGTACGTTCGCGCACGATCGCCAGTACCACCGTGCAGGCGCCTATGCTCCGATCCGGGTGGGACGCTTCCCCGGATGAGCGCGCAGCACGAGCGTCCCGCCTCGCCCGACGAAGGGGCCCAGGGCGTCCATGTGCGCCCCGACCGCGGCGTATCGCCACGCCCTGACGCCACCGATCGCACTGAGGCGGCTCCGCGGGCCAGCATCCCCTCCGAGCTGCTCGCCATCGTGGCCCTCGGGATCCTCGCGGTGGCGAGCGCCACGGCCGGCGGTCTCGTCGCCGTCGGACTCGCAAGCATCCCGCTGGCCGTCGCCTCGCTCCTCCTGCCGGTCACGGGAGCCATTGCCTGCGCTGCCGCCGCATGTGCGCTCGCCGTCGGGGCGGTGATCGGTCGGCCCGCCGACCAGGTCCCGGCAGCGGCCGAGCTCGCGGTGTTCCTTGCGTCGAGCGTGGTGCTGCGCGCCGCGCTCGGGCGCGTCGCGCGCGACGGGGACGACGTCGCGGATGCCCGACGCGCAGAGCGCATCGACGACGTCCTCACGATCGCGGAGCGCCTCACCCAGACCGTCGAGCGATCCGAGATCCTGCGGATCGTGGTCGTCGAGACCCAGCGCGTCCTGGGAGTCGATGGCGCGCTGATCCGGATCAGGCACGGCCAGACGCTCGAGGTCGCCGCGTGGGCGGGGATCGACGACGCGACCGTTCGGCGGATGCCCTCCGTGCGGGTCGACGAGGGGTGGTTCGGCCAGATCTTCCGCACGGGCCGCCCGTGGGTCGCGGACGACGTCCTCAGCGACCCCTTCCACCATCGGCTCTACGGCATCGTCGGGCGCTCGCCGTTCGCGTCGGACCTCGTCGCGCCGGTTGTCCATCACGGGCGCGTCATCGGGGCGATCAGCGCCGTCTCCCGGGCGCCGCTTCGCTGGAACCGCGCGGACGTCGAGTTCGTGGCGGCCGTCGCCACGCATGCCGCCGTGGCGATCCACAACGCGGACCTGTTCGCGATGGCACGCGCCTCGTCGGACCGGATGGGCGTGCTCCAGGCGGCCTCCGCCCGGATGAGCCGCCAGAACAGCATCGAGTCGGTCGGCCGGGCGATCGTCGAGGAGACCGGCCGGATCATCGACTACCACAACGCACGCGTGTACGTCGTCGAGCCGCCGGACGACATCGTTCCGATCGCGTTCGAGGGCCGCGTCGGCGCGTACGAGAAGGTCGACCTCGACGTCCTGCGAACGAAGCTGGGCCGTGGCTTCACCGGCTGGGTGGCGCTGCACGGCAAGCCCCTCCTCATCCCCGAGGCGAACGCCGACCCGCGGGGCATGACGATCCCCGGGACCGACGACGTCATGAAGTACGACGAGCGTGTCATCGGGACGATCACGCTCTCGAAGCTCGGCCTCAACCAGTTTGACGAGGAGGACCTGCGCCTCCTGACGATCCTCGCCGACCAGGCCGCCACGGCCCTCGAATCCGCACGCCTCCTCGCCCGCACGCAGGCGCTCGCCGGCGAGCTCCGGCGACTGCTCGACATGGGCAGCGAGCTCGCGCACAGCCTCGAGCCGCGCACCGTCGCAGACCTCATCGCGCGGTACCTCGCCGAATCGATGGGCGTGGACCAATGCGCGATCAGCTACTGGGACCGGCCGGGCGATCGCGTCCTCACCTGGGGCTACCATCCCCGCGAGCGGCTCGTCGACGTCGCGGAGGAGTACGGCCTGGCCGGGTATCCGGAGACTCGGCGCGTGCTGCGCGACCAGGTCACCGTGGTCCTCTCGGTCGACGACCCGGCCGGCGATCCGGCTGAGATCGCGCTCCTCCGCACCGAGGGCAATCACGCGCTCGTCATGCTCCCGCTCGTGGCGAAGGGCGAGTCGATCGGCCTCGTCGAGATCATCTCGTCGTCGCCCGTCAAGGTGGACGAATCCCGCCTCGAGTTCGTCCGGACGATGGCCAACGAGGCGGCGATGGCCCTCGAGAACGCACGGCTGTACGAGGCGGCGCGCAACCTCGCGGACCGCGACCAGCTGACCGGCTTCTACAACCACCGGTTCCTCCACGAGCGCCTCGGCGAGGAGATCATCCGGGCGCAGCGCTCGCATGCCCCGCTGGCGCTGCTGATGATCGACCTCGACGACTTCAAGCTCGTGAACGACACGTTCGGCCACCTCTTCGGCGACCGGGTGCTCGCCTGGACGTCGGAGCGGATCCGCTCCACGCTACGTGGCTCGGACGTTCCGGCACGCTACGGCGGCGACGAGTTCGCGATCATCCTGCCCGACACTGATGCGGCGGCCGCGCACGTCGTGGCCGGCCGGATCGTGGCGGAGTTCCGCGAGCGATCGTTCGAGGCCGAGGGCCGCCGGGCCATCCCGGTCGCATGCTCGATCGGTGTCGCGGCGTTCCCGGGGGACGGTCGTTCGGCCCAGGACCTCATCGCGGCGGCGGACCGCGCCCTGTACCGCGTGAAAGCCGCGGGCGGCCGCGGAACCGCGGTCTTCGGGCCCACGCTCGTCGAGCCCGGGGCAGAGCACGTCGCGCCGGGACGGAAGGGACGGCGACGGTCGCCGGGCCGGCCCGATCCCGAAGCCCTCGAGGGCGCGGCCTCCTAGTACTCCAGTACCACCGCGCGCCGCCGAAGGTACCGGTCGCGCCGGCTGGACTCGGCCTCGCCGGGCCGCCATCCTTGAATCCGTGGCCGGCCGCTCCATCCGAACCCTGACCGCCGACACGCCCCAGACCCGGCGGATCCGGCGGACGTGGTGGTTCCTCGCCGGATCGTTCTTCGTCCTCGGCCTGGTCACCCTCCTCCGGCTGTTGGGGGGCCAGGCGGCCCGGCTCGACTGGATCCTCGGGGGGCTCGTCCTCGTCGCCGGCCTCGCGGCGGTCCTCCATCGCGAGGCGGTCCTGGCGCTCGAGGCGTCACGCCGTTCCGAGGCCGAGAGCTTCGCCCGGATCCTCCAGGGTCTTTCGCGGTCCGTCTCGCCGGACGCGATCGTCGATGCGATCGTCGAGGAGCTCGGCGTCGGGACCGGCGCCGATCACATCGTGGTGGTCCGCCTGCGGCCTGACGCGGGCGTCCTCGAAGCGACGCTCGTGAGCCAGCGGCCCGGCGTGCCGAGCGCCACGACCCTCCTCCCGCCGGCCGAGCTGCTCGGTCCGTGGGGCGATGGGCGGGAGCCGGGCGCCGCGACGAAGGGTGGGGACCGCGCCCCGGTGGGCATCCCGATCGACTCTGGCCCGCCGTCCCATGAGCCGACCCTCATCGGCGTTGGGGCGGGGGCTGGTGGCTCGAGTCGAAGAGGATCGGCGTCGGCGAAGCCCGACCGACGATCGAGCCCACGGAGGCGGTCGACGGCCGGCCGCCGCTCGAGCGACGACCGGGCCGCCACGGATCGTCGCCGGACGTGGACCGCCCTCAGCGTCGCCGCATCGGAGCGGGCGAGCGCCACGGCCGAGCCCCCGACCGACGATCTGGCCACCATCGTGATGGCCGCTCCCCTCCCTCTCACGAGCAACCGCCCGGCCGCCGCGATCGCCGATCGGATCGCGAGCCGCGTCCAGGAGGCGTATGGGCTGAAGCACACGATCGCGGCTCCGCTCGTCGCCGGTTCCGGGGTGGTCGGCGCGATCGTCCTCTCGCGGCGGACGTCCGAGGGCTGGCCGGTCGCCGCACGGCGGATCCTCGCGGGTGCCGCGGTGGAGGCGTCCGCCGCCCTGGAGCGCGTGTACTCGCATCGCGCCGCCGAAGCTCGCGCGGCGACCGACGTCCTGACGGGCCTGCCCAACCGGCGCTACTTCGACGAGTTCTGCGGCCTGCTGGCGCGACGGCGGCGGGCCGACGATGCCATCGGCGTGCTCATGATCGACATCGACCGTTTCAAGCGCCTGAACGACGCCCGCGGGCACGCGGCCGGGGACCGCGTCCTGCGCGCCGTGGGGCAGGCCATTGCCGCGACGGTCCGTGAGGACGACGTCCCGGCGCGTTTCGGCGGCGAGGAGTTCGCCGTGCTGCTGAGGAACCCGACGAAGGAGGTTGCCCTCGAGGTGGGCGAGCGCGTCCGGCGTGCCGTCGCCGATCTCGACGTCGTCGCCCTGGGTGTCAGCAGCGTGAGCGTCTCGGTGGGCGTCGCGGTCTCGGAGGACCCGCATCCGCCGATCGGCGAGCTCGTGGATCGCGCCGATCGGGCACTCTACGCGGCGAAGCGGGCCGGCCGAAATCGCGTCGTCGTCTGGCCCGGATAGGACGTGGCCGCGGCCGCCCGCGTCGGGCGGCTACCATCGAGGCCATGCCCCGCGCGAAGCCCGTCCCGCCCGTCCGACCTGCCCACACGGATCCGCTACCC
>VBHW01000133.1 GCA_005881055.1 Chloroflexota bacterium | reverse complement strand
GCGCGGCGCTTCCCACAGCCGGATCCCGACCGACCGGCGATCCCCTGGCCGCCGTTCTGACGCGTTCCGGGGCCGTTCTGACGCGTTCCGGGCGCCGTTCGCGCACGGCCAGCAAGCCGATTCGGCCGAAATGACGCACAATATGCCTTCCCCCGCGCGGCCCGCGTCCCGCCGCGACCAAGCCCAGGAGCGTGTCCGTGAACCCCAACCCGCCCAAGTCGTCCGCCACGCTGACGGAGGAGCCGCTCAAGCACGTGATCGACCAGTACGTGCACCGGCTGCAACAGGTGACGTGCGTGTGCGGTTGGCAGGGCAGCTCGGCGACGCATGACGGGCAGACGTCGGAATGGACCGCCCACCTGCTCCTCGTCCGGGGGAAGCGTCGGTAGTTCGGGCACGACGTGTGCCATGCCAACGGCCCAAACCTGACCGCCTAGCAGCCACCGCGCTGGTATTCGCAGCATCCGGCCGATTTCGCACCGGATAGCAGCCACAGAGCTGCAGAACACGAATTCCCGCCTGGTCGGCCAGTCGCGGCCGGCCACCTCGCTCCTATCGTGCGTAACGCGGCCGGTCCGACGCGGATCCGCGGCGTGCCGCGGCACCCGCCATTCACCTGGCTGCTAAACGCAACAAGCCCCAAGCGCTCGTCATTTGACGTCCGGGCGGTTACACCCGACACTTCACCCCGTACCGCTCATGCGGCTGCGACGCAGGTCAGAGCACGAACTCCGCTCCCGCGCCAGCCGCCGGTACAGAGCTTTTCCGCTCCGATCCCCGATTTCGGATCGTCGCGAGCGGACCACCGGCCCAGGCGCCGTGGGACCAAGGAGTGTCCCGGCGCGGGCCGACGAAGGGGAAACCGTACCCGTGTTGTCACGTTCAACCACTACCAGCCTGTCGGGCCGGGCGAGCGCCATGCGTCGCATGCGGCGCACGGCCGCCGGCCGGCAGCTCTACTGCCGCACGAACGGCTGTGCAAGCTTCCTGCGACTCGATCCCGCGACGAGGGTGGCCACCTGCCCCGTCTGCGGATTCCACCGTCGGGTGAGCTGACCCGACCCCTCCTAACCGGAGAGCCATCCCTCTAGTGCTTCGCGCGATCCAGCCCATGGATCGTTCGACACCCCCGGCCTCCGCCGAGGCATGATGCCGCCATGGCGGTGAGCGCAGCGATCGACCGCGCCAGGCTCCGCGCCCTCATGGACCGCGAAGGGCGGTCCTTCGTCGAAGCCCACCCGCGGTCCCGTGCCCTGTTCGACGCCGGGCGCCCGTCGCTCCTCGCGGGCGTGCCGATGCCCTGGATGGTCAAGTGGCCCGGCGCGTTCCCGCCGTACGTGCAGGAGGCTCGCGGCGCGCATTTCACGTGCGTCGACGGGCACGACTACGTCGACCTCTGCCTCGGCGACACCGGGGCGATGGCCGGCCACGGCCCGTCGGCGACGATCGCCGCCGTCGAACGGCAGCTCCGGCTCGGGATCACCCACATGCTCCCCACCGAGGACGCCGCGTGGGTCGGCGCGGAGCTCGCGCGGCGGTTCGGGCTGCCGACCTGGCAGTTCGCGATCACGGCGACCGACGCGAACCGGTTCTCGATCCGCCTCGCCCGGATGATCACCGAGCGGGCGCTCGTCGCGGTCCACGACTTCAACTACCACGGCACCGTGGACGAGACGTTCGCCACGCTCTCCGACGACGGGCGGGTCGAGGCGCGGCGCGGGAACATCGGCCCGCCGGTCGATCCGGCGCTCACGACGCGGGTCGTGCCGTTCAACGACGTGTCGGCGCTCGAGGCGGCCCTTGCCGATCGCCGCGTCGCGGCGCTCCTCATCGAACCGGCGCTGACGAACGTCGGCATCGTGCTCCCGGAGCCCGGCTACCACGACGCCGTCCGCGAGATCACCCGGCGGACGGGGACGATCCTCATCATCGACGAGACCCACACGATCTGTGCCGGACCCGGCGGCGCGACCGCGGCCTGGTCGCTCGAGCCGGACATGCTCGTCATCGGCAAGACGATCGGTGGCGGCATCCCGGCCGCCGCGTACGGCATGACCGCCGACGTCGCCGAGCGGATCGGCGCGCGCATGTCGCTCGAGGATGCGGACGTCGGCGGGATCGGCGGGACGCTCGCCGGCTACGCCCTTTCGATGGCGGCCGTCCGGGCGACCCTCGGCGAGGTGCTCACCGACGCGGCATTCGCCCGGATGATCCCGATCGCGGAGCGATGGACCGACGGGGTGCGTGGGGTGATCGCCGCGCGGCACCTTCCGTGGCATGTCACCCGCCTCGGGGCGCGAGCCGAGTACCACTTCATCGCCGATCCGCCGCGGACAGGCCGGGAGCAGTGGGAGCACGGCGACTTCGAGCTCGAGCGGTTCCTCCACCTGTACGCGCTCAACCGCGGCGTCCTCATGACACCGTTCCACAACATGGCGCTCATGAGCCCGGAGACCACCGAGGCGGACGTCGACCGCCACACAGCGGTGTTCGCCGAGGCCGTCGGGGAGCTGGTCGGCTAGCAGGCGTGCCGCGGGGCGGCGGGGCCGGCGCCGGGTCGCGGCTTGGGGACCCTGCCACCCCAGGCGACCAACGGATTCCCCCGACTCGGTCATTTGGGGTACGAGCGTCACCATCCGTCTGACCCTTGCGGTCCGCCTCGGCCGTTTGGCGCGCCTGAACCGCCGGTCGACCGATGGGTGCCGTTTGCTTCGTCGCCTGGGGACCATGGCGCCCCACGGACCCGGGCCGATCGGCCTTCCGGTGGGCTGCACACCGGGTGTTCCAACGGGAACGCGCGGGTCGTCGTTCTGAGCACGGGCCGTTCGAAACGCACTGCTGAGCGTCATCTCGACGCCACCTGGAACGCGGAAGGTGCAGGACGACGCGTTGGGCGGCCACGGTTCGCCCGTTGGATCAGCCGCCGTTCCACCCTCGCCGGCCGGGTCTCGCGCGCCCCTGAAGCCCGTGCCAGGCGAGGTGACACGGCCCTCGGCTAGGCTGGGATCGTGCAAGTCCTCGGCGATTCCATCGTGGTCAGCGCGACGGATCTCGTCGGGTACCTGGCCTGCGACCATCTCGCGACCCTCGAGCTCGGCCGCGCACAGGGCCTCTGGGAGCGGCCGCCACGACGGGAGGACCCGGAGCTCGTCCTGCTTCAGGAGCGGGGCGTCGAGCACGAGCTCGCATACCTGGAGCGCCATCGGGCGGCCGGGCGGTCGATCCACGAGGTGCAGCTGCGCGGCCCGACGACGCTCGAGGAGCTCCGGGCCGCCGAGGCGGAGACGCTCGACGCGATGCGCCGCGGCGTCGAGGTCGTCTACCAGGCGACGTTCTTCGACGGCCGGTGGCGCGGCCACGCCGACTTCCTCCTCCGAACGGACCGCCCGAGCGACCTCGGCGCATGGAGCTACGACGTCGCGGATACGAAGCTGGCGCGTGGCGTCAAGGCCGGGGCGCTGCTCCAGGTGTGCGTGTACGCGGACCGGCTGACCACGCTCCAGGGCGTCCCTCCAGAGCGCCTTGTCATCGTCACGGGCGACGGCGTCGAGCATCCGGAGCGGCTCGCGGACTACGCGGCCTTCTACCGGACCGTCAAGGCCCGCTTCGAGGCGCGCGTCTTCGGCGACCTGCCCGCGCCGGACACGTACCCGGACCCGGTCGACCACTGCCGGGTCTGCGCGTGGTTCCCGACCTGCATGGACCGGCGTCGTGCGGACGATCACCTCTCGCTGGTGGCCGGCATGACCCGGACGTACACGGAACGCCTCATCGACGACGGCGTCCCGACCCTGGCCGACCTCGGCGAGCTGCCGGCGGATCGCGCGGTGCCGCGCATGAACCCCCGGCCGCTGCGCCGGATCCGCGACCAGGCGCGACTCCAGCTCAGCGGGCGCCGCGCAGGCGCGCTCCTGTACGAGCTCGTCCCGCCGGATCCCGAGGCACCGGGTCACGGGCTCGCCGCGCTGCCCGAGCCGTCGGCGCTCGACCTCTTCTTCGACATCGAGGCCGATCCCTGGGCGCTCGACGACGGGCTCGAATACCTGCTCGGCGTCGCCTGGCGGGACGGGAACGGGACGCATGAGTACCGGCCGATCTGGGGGCACGACAGGCGCGGCGAGAAGGCGGCCTTCGAGGCGTTCATCGACCTCGTCATCGATCGCCTCGAGCGCGACCCGCAGATGCACGTCTACCACTACGCGGGGTACGAGTCGGGCGCGATCAAGCGCCTGATGCAGCGCCATGCGACGCGCGAGGACGAGGTCGACCGGCTCCTGCGCGGCCAGGTCCTCGTCGACCTCTACCAGGTCGTCCGCCAGGGGATCCGCGCCTCGGTAGAGTCGTATTCGATCAAGTCGATCGAGAAGTTCTACATGCCGGTCCGGGCCGGTCCCATCACCGAGGCGGGATTCAGCGTCGTGGAGTACGAGCGCTGGCTGCGCGACCGCGACACCGCGCACCTCCGCGACCTCGCCGAGTACAACCGGGACGACTGTGTCTCGACCCTGCTCCTCCGCGATTGGCTCGAGGTGCGCCGTCGGGACGCGATCATCGACCAGGGCTGGAGCATGCCGCGACCCACGACGACCGTCGCCGAGCCATCCGAGAGCCTGACCGTGTGCACGCGAGGCGGCCCTGCGGGCGGGTGTTCCCGACGACCCGTCGGAACGGACCGAGGAGGAGGCGGCGCGCTGGCTCCTGGCGGGGCTGCTCGACTGGCATCGCCGCGACGCGAAGCCGGGCTGGTGGGAGTACTTCCGCCTGCGCAGTCTCTCGATCGAGGACCTCGTCGGCGAGACTGCCGCACTGGCCGGGCTCGCGTACGTCGGCGAGGTCGGACGGTCGGCCCGGTCGATCGTCCACCGCTACCGCTTCGATCCTCTCCAGGACTCGAAGATCCACGAAGGTGACGACTGGATCGACCCGAAGACCGAGAAGTCGGCGGGCACGGTCGTCGGCTTCGACCCGATCGGCGGCACGATCGACCTCAAGCGGGGCGCGTCAAGCCAGGTCGCGCATCCCGTCGCGCTCATCGAGCCGGGACCCCTTTCCTACAAGCCCCTGCCCGAGTCGCTCGCCGCCATGGCGGACCACGTCATCGCCCACGGCATCGACGCCCCCGGGCGGTATCGCGCGGTTCGGGAGCTCCTCCTCCGTCGACCGCCCCGCGTCAACGGAATCCTCACGCGCGATGCGCTCCGGCGGCCGGGGGAGTCCGCGCTCGGCGCCGCCCTGCGCCTCGCCACGACCCTCGACGAGAGCACCCTCGCGATCCAGGGCCCGCCCGGAACCGGCAAGACATGGACCGGGGCCCGGATGATCCTCGAGCTCGTCCGGGCCGGCCGACGGGTCGGCGTCACGGCCCAGTCCCACAAGGCGATCACGAACATCGTCCTCGCGATCGACGACGCCGCTCGCGCCGCCGGGCTGGCCGTGCGCGTCATCCAGAAATGCGACGGCCCGGAGGACGGTGCAGGGGTCGACGCGGTCGAGATCGTCACCGACCCGAAGGGTGTCGGCCCGGCCCTGCGCGCGGGACGCTTCGACGTGGCCGCCGGGACTCCCTGGCTCTTCGGGCGGAGCGACATGGCCGGGGCCATCGACACGCTGTTCGTCGACGAGGCCGGCCAGATGGCCCTCGCGAACGTCGTCGCGATGGGCGGCGCCGCGCGCTCGATCGTCCTCCTCGGCGATCCGAACCAGCTGCCGCAGGTATCGCAGGGCGTACATCCGGAGGGAGCAGGCAAGTCGGCGCTCGAGCACCTGGTCGGCGACCGGCCCACGATCGAGCCCCACCGCGGATTGCTCCTCGACGTCACCTACCGCCTCCATCCGTCGATCAATGAGTTCATCTCCGAGGTCTTCTATGCGGGCGAGCTGACGGCCGACCCCTCCACCGCGCTTCAGCGCATCGGCGGGGGGGCTGGCCTGGAGGGCTCGGGGGACGTCGGCCTGCGGTTCGTGGCAATCGACCACGAGGGTGACTCGACGAGCTCGCGGCCGGAGGCCGAGGCCGTGGCCGACGCGGTGGCAGCGCTCGTCGGGCGCGAGTGGACCGACGCGGCGGGCCAGACCCGCCCGCTGGGACTCGACGACGTCGTCGTCGTCGCCCCGTACAACGCCCACGTGGCCGAGATCGAGCGAGCATTGCGCGCCCGGATCGGCTCGGCCGGTCGCGTCGGCACGGTGGACCGCTTCCAGGGCCAGGAGGCGGCCGCCGCGATCTATTCGATGGCGGCGTCGTCGCCCGACGACGTGCCGCGCGGTGTCGACTTCCTCTACAACCGCAACCGCTTCAACGTCGCCGTCTCGCGTGGCGAGCCCCGAGCTGCTGCGCGTCCGCTGCCGGACGCCCGGGCAGATGCGGCTCGCGAACGCGCTCTGCCGGTACGTCGAGATGGCGGCGAGCCTCCCGAGCGACGGGGCGGGAGCGGCCGATGGGGACGGACACCCACGAAAGCCCGAGGCAGCGCTCTCGACCTGAGCGGCCAGCGGCCCCGTTCCCCGGTCGTGGCCAATTCGGGTCACTTGACCGACCGCGGATACCCGGCGACCCTGTCCGAGGACGCAAGACCACGGGGAGGCAGGCATGCGCGGCGGGACTGGCCAGGCAGGATCGGGCGAGAACCGAGGCTGGGGATTCTGGAGAGCGGCGCTCGTGGCAGCGATCGCGCTCGTGTTGACGATCGCCCCGGTCGACGCGGCATCCGGAGGGCCGGTCGGCCGCAACCCGGCGGTCGGCGGTCGATCGTCGATCTCGGACG
>VBHW01000130.1:1932-8750 GCA_005881055.1 Chloroflexota bacterium | reverse complement strand
GACGACGGTCGCCACGAGCGCGACCAGGAAGATCTGGCCGCGCAGCCACTTGCCGAGCACGTCGTGGATCCGGTCGATGATGGCGACCGTCCGCGGCTGCTCGCCCGCCGGCAGCAGCGACACGGTCCAGTCGCGGAAGCGGTGGCCGTCGATCAGGAGGTAGAACGTGACGATGAGCACGAGGAGCGCCTGGAGCGCGACCTCGCCGAGCGTCGCGGCGACGTGGATCGCCTCGCCCGGCTCGGCGAGGAGGCCCGCGGCGCGGGACTGGAGCTCGCGGGCAAGCGCGGCGACGTCGATGTGCTGGTTGGCGATCGTGATCGTATCCGTGCCGACGAGCCTCCGGAGCGTCCCGGCCACGACGTCCGGCCCGGCCGCGAAGAGCTCCTGGAGCTCGTTGGCCACGCGTCCCGCAAGGAGGTAGACGGCGGCGCTGAGGAGCGCGATCGCGACGACGTACCCGATGCCGACGACGACGGCCCGCGGCAGCCTCGTACGCTGCTCGGCCGCCCACACGAGCGGGCTGAACGCGTACGCGAGGACCGCCGCGACGATGAACGGCCCGATGACCGCCCGGGCGAGCCACAGGACGATGAGCGCGGCGATGAGGAGCGCGACGAATGCCTGGCGGTCGGCGCGGCTCGTGGTCGCCGCCTCGCCCGGGCCGCTGGTCGGACGCATCGCGCCATGCTCGGGCGCGCCCGGTCCGGCGTCAATGCGCGCGCTCGGCCGCTCTGGCCGGACCGGCGCGGATAGTCCGAGCATCGTTACGAGGCTGGCTTCGTTGATACCTGGCCGGCCGTCGCACCCGGCGTCGTGCGGGGACGCTGCGAGCGGTGGAGCGCCAACGGCCCCGGATAGCGATGCTCGGACTGCGCAGGACCTCAGCCGGGCAGCTCGCCGCCGGATAGCGATGCTCGGACTACGCAGAGGGTCGGGGAGCGGCTCGCCGTCCGAGGCTTCCTCGGGCGGACCAACCCTGCCGTTGACGGTGGCCGCGGCCGGACCTACGCTGCCGGCCCGATGTCCCAGCGTCCGGCGCCCGTGCCAGGTGACGAGGAGGCGCGCCTGCGCCTGTTCGGTGGGCGCCCGCCGGCCCGATCGATCTCGATCATCGAGCTCATCGCGGCGCGGACGCTCGACCCGAGCCTCGCGTCGAGGCGCGCATCCCGATCATCGTGGCCGCGGCCGCGGGCCGGACGGGGAAGTCGACGATGCTCGATGCGCTGCTCGCGTTCCTGCCGCCGGACGTCGAGCGGCAGACGCTGACGGGGGTCCGGGAGGACTTCGGATGGCTCCCGGAGGCTGCGTCCCTCGGCTGGCGCACCCGCGGCGACATGCTCGGCACCGCGGGAGCGGCCCAGGGCCAGCCCGTCGATGCATCGAACACCTACCTCGTCGTCCCCGAGCTCAGCGATCACCTGCCCCTGTACACGTGGGGCGAGCATGCCCGGATCGCGATCCGGGCCGCGAGCCGCGGATACGGGGTGGGCGCGACGATCCACGCCGATTCGCTCGAGGAGGTCCTGGAGCTGCTCGGCGATGCCCGATGGGGCGTCGGGCTCACCGCCGACGAGCTCTCGTGGCTCGGCGTCGTGCTCATCCTGCGGGTCGTGCGCAATGGCGGACGCCGCGTCGTCGCCGCCCACTGGATCCGGCCGCTCGCCCGGGACGCCGGTGGCCACGTCCAGCGCCTCGCGCCGGCGGTCCTCGCCGCCTGGGACCCGGCTGCCGACACGTTCGACGAGTACTGGTGGGGGATCGCGCCCCAACTGGCCGAGCGAGCCGGTCGACCATCCGGGGCCTTCGAGGACGAGCAGGCCCGCCGCGCCGCCTACCTGGCCGGCCTCGCCGCGGGCGGGGTCACCGCCCGTGACGACGTCGACGCCGCGATCGCCCGCTTCCGGGCGCTCCCCACGCCGGCGCCGGCGCACGGCTGACGGTCCAGCGGTTCCCTGACGGTCCGTTCGTTGACGACCATTCGGCGCGCGCGTACGCTCGGCTCACTGCCCCCATCCATCTTCGAGGCCAGCGGAGCGCGCCCGTGACCACATCCGGCAATCCCCCGACGACCCTCCGAGAGCTGCTCGACTCCGGCTGGCGCCCGCGGACGGTCAAGGAGGAGCTGCGGTCGAACCTGCTCGCCCGCCTCGGGGAGGGCGAGGACGTGTTCCCGGGCGTCGTCGGGTACGAGGAGACTGTCCTGCCCGCTGTCGAGAACGCGATCCTCGCCGGGCAGGACCTCGTCTTCCTGGGCGAGCGCGGCCAGGCGAAGACGCGCATGGCGCGCCTCCTCGTCGGCCTCCTCGACCCGGAGATCCCGGTCGTCGCGGGCGGCGAGCTCAATGACGATCCCACCGCTCCGGTCAGCGCCGGCGCCCGGGCGGTCGTCGCCGAGCAGGGGCTGGAGACGCCGATCGCGTGGCTGCCCCGGGACAGGCGCTACGGCGAGAAGCTCGCGACGCCCGACATCACGATCGCCGACCTCATCGGCGAGGTGGACCCGGTCAGGGTGGCCGAGGGACGCTACCTGTCCGACGAGCTGACGATCCACTACGGGCTCATCCCGCGCTGCAACCGCGGGATCTTCGCGATCAACGAGCTGCCTGACCTCGCCGAGCGGATCCAGGTGGGGTTGCTCAACATCCTCGAGGAGCGCGACGTCCAGATCCGCGGGTTCACCGTCCGCCTCGCCCTCGACCTGTTCGTCGTCGCCAGCGCCAATCCGGAGGACTACACGAGCCGCGGCCGGATCATCACGCCGCTCAAGGATCGCCTCGGGTCGCAGATCCGGACGCACTACCCGCGGACCCTCGACCACGAGATCGCGATCGTCCGCCAGGAGCAGCATCGCTTCCCGCCCGACGAGGGAATCCCGGCCGTCGTCATGCCGGCGTTCATGGAGGATCTCATCGCGGAGCTGACCCACCTCGCGCGGCGTTCCCCGGAGATCAGCCAGCGATCCGGGGTCTCCGTGCGGGTGAGCGTCGCGAACGCCGAGGTGCTCCAGGCCGCGGCGCTCAAGCGCGCGATCCGGCTCGGCGAGCCGGCCGGGGCGCCCCGCGTCAGCGACCTCGGCGCGGTCATGGCCTCGACCGCCGGCAAGGTCGAGCTCGAGTCCGTCGGCGAGGACGTGCCCGAAGAGCGCGTCGTGGAGCGACTGATCACGAAGGCGCTGTACACGGCATTCGGCCGCCGCGTCGACACGGACGAGCTCGACGAGATCGTGGACGCGTTCGACGCGGGGCTCGTTCTCGAGACTGGCGACCGCATCCCCTCGCGGGAGTACGTCCGCTGGATGCGCGAGATCCCGGGCATGCCCGAGGCGGTTCGCCGTCTCGGCGTCGACCCGTCCGCGGGCGAACCGGCGACCGGGGCGCTCGTGGCGTCGGCGGTCGAGTTCGTCCTCGAGGGCCTCCACCTCCAGCGGCGCCTGAACAAGGATCGCGCGCCCGGCGGCGTCGTCTACCGCCGATGACCCGCGCGGCCCGGGGCGGCGACCCCCGATGATCGGGCACGGCTTCACGCCCGACAGGCGCGACCTGCGCGACCCCGCTTCGCCGGCGTCGGGGCCCTTCCAGGGACCGGCCCGCGCCGCGCAGTACTCGCACTGGGACGGCTCGCAGGCCGTGCCCGACCTCGACGCCGACGAGATCCTCGACGCCCTCGCCGACGACGTCATGGCCGAGGGTGACCTCGCGTCGGCGCTCCGGCGCCTCATGGAGCGCGGCTGGCGCTCGAGCGACCCGACGCGTCCCGACCTGCCCGGGCTGCGTGACCTCATGGAGCGTCTCGCCCAGCGTCGCCAGGAGGTCCTCGACCGCTACAAGCTCGGCGACGTCATGGCCGAGGTCCGGGCCGAGCTCGAGGGCATCATGGCGGACGAGCGCGAGGGGATCGAGCGCCGGCTCGACCAGGCATCGCGACCTGCCGGCGGACAGCGAGCCGCACCGGCCGAGGGCACGCCGGCCGAGCCCGGCGAGGCGCCCGCCGGAGAGGAGCCCGCCGGAGAGCAGCCTGCCGAACCGGCCGAACCTCACGAAGCAGCCAGCGGGGCGACGGACGATGCCGACCTGCGGCGCATGCTCCGGGACGCGGCCGCGCGTCGCCTCGACCAGCTCGACGCCCTGCCGCCTGACGTGGGCGGCCGCATCCGCGGCCTGGAGACCTATGACTTCATGGAGCCGTCAGCGCGGGACCGCTTCGAGGCCCTGCTCGAGCGCCTCCGGAAGCAGGTCCTCGACCAGTTCTTCGCGGGCCTCTCGGACGCGATCCGCAATGCCACGCCCGAGGAGCTCGCCGCGAATCGGGAGATGGTCCGCGACCTCAACCGCCTCCTCCAGGAGCGGCTCGCCGGGGGCGACCCGGATGCCTCCGAGTTCCTCGCGAAGCATGGCGGGTTCTTCCCCGGCGCCCGGACGCTCGACGACGTCATCGAGCAGCTCGCCGAGCGGATGTCGGCCCTCCAGTCGCTCCTGCAGTCGATGTCGCCCGAGCAGCGGGCCGAGCTCCAGGACGCGATGGACGCGCTCCTCCGCGACGACCGGCTGCGCTGGGACCTGGCGCAGCTCGCCGCGACGCTCGACCAGCTCCTCCCGGGCGGCCTCGGTGAGCGGTTCCGGTTCGGCGGCGACGAGCCGCTCGGCCTCGAGGGAGCCCTCGACCAGATGGCGAGCCTGCAGGCGCTGGACGCCCTCGAAGCGCAGCTCGGCGACATCACCGAGCCGAGCGACCTCGCGTCGGTCGATCGCGCGCGACTCGGCGAGCACCTGGGCGATGACGCGGTCCGCGAGCTCGAAGCCCTCGACGCGCTCGCCGAGCAGCTCGAGCGCGCGGGCTACCTCACCCGCGACGGGGAACGCCTCGAGCTGACACCGCGCGGCACGCGGCGGATCGGCCAGAAGGTCCTCGACGACCTGTTCGCGCGGCTCCGACGGGATGCCTTCGGCGGGCACCGACTGGAACGCTCCGGACGGGGAGGGGAGCGGGACGAGACGACGAAGCCGTACGAGTTCGGCGACCCGTTCCACCTCGACCTCCGGCGCACGCTCGCCAACGCGATCACGCGCGACGAGAACATCCCGGGGCGACGGCCCGGCCCAGCCATCCGCCTCGCGCCCGATGACTTCGAGGTGTTCCGGACCGAGCAGACCACGCGCACGTCGACCGTCCTCCTCGTCGACATGAGCCGCTCCATGCTCCTGCGTGGCTGCTTCGTCGCGGCGAAGAAGGTTGCCGTGGCCCTCGACACCCTCATCCGGACGCAGTTCCCGCGCGACGACCTCGCGGTGATCGGGTTCGCCTACTACGCACGGGAGATCCGCTCGGAGACCCTCGCCGAGCTCTCGTGGCACGGGTACGAGTACGGGACCAACCTCCAGCACGGGCTCATGCTCGCCCGGCGGATCCTCGCCCGGAGCCACGGCGGCAACCGGGAGATCGTCGTGATCACCGACGGCGAGCCGACCGCGCACATGGAGAACGGTCAGGTCGAGTTCAACTACCCGCCGACCCGGCGGACGATCCAGGAGACGCTTCGCGAGGTCGCCCGCTGTACGAAGGAGGGGATCACGATCAACACGTTCATGCTCGAGCGGAGCCGGGCGCTCGCCGAGTTCGTGGCGATCGTCACGCGCCTGAACCGGGGCCGTGCGTTCTACGCCGAGCCGGAGCATCTCGGCGAGTACGTCCTCGTCGACTTCGTGAGCCGGCGCACGAAACGCGTGTCCTGACCATCGCCGGTCGCTACCATCGCGGGCAGGCGGCCCTGAGCATGGCGTCGGTGACGGCCTCCGCGACCCCGGTCACTCAGGCCTGACCGCGCGCCACCCACAGCGAGGAGCAGCGATGCAGCAGACTCTCTTGCCGATCTTCCTGTACCTGCACGTGATGGGCGCGATCATCACGTTCGGCCCGGCCTTCATCGGCCCGCTCGTCGGCCGGCAGGTGCAGCGGATGCCGCAGGGCGGTCCCTTCGCGGCCGTGCTCGGGCATGCGCTGGCGACGCGCGTGATCATCCCGGGGGCGATCGTCCAGGGCGTGACCGGCGTCGCCCTGATCTTCGGCCTCGACCTCACGAGCTCAGTCTGGCGCTGGCTTATCCTGGCGATCGTCCTGTATCTCATCGCGATCTCCTACGCGATCTTCGTCCAGCGAAAGGCGGCCGAGCGCATGGTCGAGCTCACGAGGGGCCTCGCCGGCCGACTGCCGCCGGGCAGCGCGGGTGGGCCTCCGGCGGGCACCGCGGGCGGGCCTCCGGCGGGCACCGCGGGCGGGCCACCGGCGGGGCCGCCTCCGGAGGTCCGGGAGACCGCTGCGCGCCTCCAGCGCGGAGGGATGTTCCTCACCTTCCTGATCCTCGTCATCGTGTTCCTCATGGTGGTGAAGCCGACCTTCTGATCGGCCCGACGTCGGCATCGCCGGGGCCGCCGGGCTACCATGGCGGCGGCCGACCCCGCACGAGACGAACGCATGCCGAACGTGGCCAGCTCGCCCGCGGAGCTCATCGCGCGCCTTACGGGTGCCGCCCGCCTCGACGGCGAGCGGCTCCGCATCGATGACGTCGCGGCCTTCCGGGACCGGGGCATCCGGGACCTCGCCTGGACCGCGGCGTTCGCGACCGATGAGCCGACGGTCGACGCCGCCCGATGGCTGGTCTGGGAGGCCTCCCAGGCCCTCGGTGCGCTATCTGCGAGCATCCACGATCTCTACATGGCCCGGGCCCGCGGAGAGGTCGCCGGGTTCACCGTCCCGGCGATCAACCTCCGGGCGCAGACGTTCGACATGGCCCGGGTCGCGTTCGAGGCGGCGACCGACGG
>VBHW01000130.1:0-1926 GCA_005881055.1 Chloroflexota bacterium | reverse complement strand
GGAGCCTTCATTCTCGATCTCGCCCGCAGCGAGCAGACGTACACGTACCAGCGGCCGGCCGACTACGCCACGAGCATCCTCGCGGGCGCCATCGCGGCCGGCTGGCAGGGCCCGGTGTTCATCCAGGGCGACCATTACCAGTTCAACGCGAAGAAGTACCAGGCCGACCCGGAGGCGATGACGGAGGAGATCCGGCGAGCCTGCCGGCTCGCGATCGACGCTGGGTACCGCAACATCGACATCGACTCGTCGACGCTCGTGGACCTTTCCCTTCCGACTGTCGACGAGCAACAGCGCGAGAACTACCGCAGGGCAGCCGAGCTGACCGCGCTCATCCGCGGGCTGGAAGCCGACGGGGTGACGATCAGCGTCGGCGGCGAGATCGGCGAGGTCGGCAAGGAGAACTCGAACGAGGCCGAGCTCCGGGCGTTCCTCGACGGCTACCGCCGCGAGCTGGCTGCCCGCTTGCCGGGCGCGATCGGCATCAGCAAGGTGAGCGTCCAGACAGGTACGAGCCATGGCGGGGTCGTGCTGCCCGACGGCTCGGTCGGGACCGCGGCGGTGGATTTCGGCGTCCACGAGCGGCTGGGAGCGGTTGCCCGGAAGGAATACGGGCTGGCGGGGACCGTGCAGCACGGCGCGAGCACGCTTCCCGACGAGCTGTTCCACCGGTTCGTCGAGGTGGAGACGGCCGAGATCCACCTGGCGACGGGCTTCCAGAACCTCCTGTTCGACCACCCGGCCTTCCCCTCGGAGCTGCGCCGGACGATCGACTCGTGGTGCGTCGGCAACGCCGCCGACGAGCGGAAGCCCGACGAGACCGAGCAGCAGTTCATCTACAAGACGCGCAAGAAGACGATCGGTCCCTTCAAGCGCGAGCTGTGGGACCTGCCCACGAAGGACGCGATCCTCGCCGACCAGAAGGAGAAGATCGCGTTCCTGTACCGGGAGCTCGGGGTCGACGGCAGTCGCTCCATGGTCGACCGCTACGTGAAGCCGGTGCGGGTCTCGCGGCCGTTGCCGGAGGCGCTGCTCGGGGTCGCCGTCGCGGGCTGACCGGCCAGGGAGATCGCCGCTGCCGAAGCCTCAGTTCGTCGGGCCGACGAGACGGCCGGCGCGCGCGTCGAGCACGTCGCGGACGCGTCCCGCGAGCTCGTCGGCCTCGAAGGGCTCGCGGAGGACCTTCGCGGCCGACCACGATCGTCGGCGGCGCGGGCGCGCCATCGGACCGCTCGAGATGTACAGCACGTCGAGGTGGGGCCGGTCGAGGAGCAGCCGCTCCACGAGCTCGGGACCCGTGAGGTCGGGAAGCGAGACATCGGTGATGAGCAGGTCGACCGGGTCGGCGAAGTAATCGTCGGCGAGCGCCAGCGCGTCGCCCGCGGTCGAGGCGTCCTGCACGCTGTAGCCGAGCTGGCGGAGCACGCCGGCGACGTGACCGCGCGCCGCGTCCTCGCCGTCGACGAGGAGGATCGATTCCGATCCGCCGCGCGGGTGGTCTCCGGCCGGTGGCAGGTCGTCTTCGCGGGCGATCGCCGGGAGGTCGATGGCGAGCGCCAGGCCCTGCGCGGAGCCCGTGCCGGACGAAGCGACCGCGTGCAGCGAGCCACCGAACCCGGCGACGATGCCGTGGGATGCCGCGAGGTCGATTCCCGTCGAGCCGGCGGCCCGTCCGTACGGCTCGAACAGCGACGCAGTCGCCGCCTCGTCGAGTGCCGGCCTGGAGTCGGTCACGCTGAGCCGGACCGTCGCAGCCCGCGTGCCACGCCGGGACTTTCCATAGGCGGCGTCCCCTGCGTCGCCCTTGGGGGGTCCTGTCGCGGGGATCACCTCGGTCGCAATGATGAACGTCCCGCCATCGGGCATCCGCGCTCGAGCGAACCCGGCGAGGATCGTGAGCACGCCGGTGAGCTGCTGCCGGTCACA